>NKIZ01000001.1:1500000-1580000 GCA_002256425.1 Alphaproteobacteria bacterium PA2
TATGATGCCATGGCTGCCGGGGTGGGTGAAGTTGAACTGGGCGAAGTGGTCGATCACCCAGCCGGTGAAGGGCGGGCCTCCGCCAAGGGCGATGATGTTCAGGAAGAACAGCAGAATGGCCGCCGCCGTCGCCCGGCGCCGGGTTTCCACCATGTTCTGGACCACGCCGAAGGTCGGGCCGAGATAGGTGTAATGGAAGATGCCCGGGATCAGCAGGATCATGGCCGCCGTCTGCCACGAGGGCTGGAGATAGGCGGCGATGTAGATGGGCGTGGCGATGGTCAGGCCGATGGCCGGTGTCAGCGAATACCAACGGGCGCTGCGCTTGGACAGGGCGTCGGTGATGAAGCCGCCCAGCAGGGTGCCTATGCCTGAAGAGAAACCGCCGACCAGGCCGGTGATCAGACCAACCTCGGCATAGTTCAGTCCGAAGGTCCGGGTGAAGTACGGCGGCACGAACTGGCCAGACCCATAGGACCCGAAGGACGCCAGGGTTACGCCCATGATCATGTGGAAGACCGGCCACTTGCCGAACAGGGACTTGGTCACCGTCCAGAGCTCGGAGAATTCGTTGGCCATTGAGAAGGCCTTGGCGCCTTCCTTGGCGGCGTCGGTGGCGGCCTGGCTTTCAGGCTCTGAATGCCCCCGGGCCGGCTCCTTGATCAGGACCTTGATGGCGATGGCGATCAGGATGCCGGGAACTCCCACCAGCATGAAGGCGATGCGCCAGGAAAAATTCTGCGCCAGCCATCCCCCGATGACGGCGCCGAACATGGTGCCCAAGGGAATGCCGAAGGCATAGACGGCCAGGGCCGAAGCGCGCTTCTTGGGCTCGAAATAGTCGCTGATCAGCGAGTGGGCCGGCGGGGAAAGGCCCGCCTCGCCAAAGCCTACGCCGAAGCGGTAGGCCGCAAGGGTGGCGAAATTCGACGCCGTGCCGCACAGGGCCGTGAAGGCCGACCAGATGACAATGGCCCCGGAAATGATGTTGACCCGGGAAAACCTCTCGGCGAACCGCGCGATGGGAATGCCCAGCAGGGTGTAGAGCAGGGCGAAATAGAGCCCTCCCAGCAAGCCAAGCTGGGTGTCGGTGATCTTGAGGTCGACCTTGATGGCCTGGCCGATTGTCGAAATGATCGTCCGGTCAATGAAGTTGAAGGTATAGGCTGTCACCAGAAGGGCCAGCACCAGACCCTTGTAATTATTGGAGTAAACAGGCTTTTCGCCGGTTTCCGTCCCTGACTCGATCGCCGACATTCGGTCTTGGCCCCCCCGGGTAAGATCACTTTTTGATTGGCCGGACTTTAGCGGGTCATCCTCGCAGGGGAAGGGGGGATCGGTCCTGCAGGTAATCAAATCGACCAGGCTGGATCAGGCCGGAACGTCGATGTGGTCCGGAGCCAGGCCGGCCTGACGCCGCGCTTCCATGGCCAGATAGGCAGTCTCGATATGCCCGGCGAAGACGCTCGCCTTGAACAGGGGCGAAGTCGTGCGGGTTCTGGCGAGCTTGGCCTTCAGGGCGGCCAGTTCATCAGGGTGGCTGGCCAGACGCAGGGCGGCCGCTTCGTAATCGTCCAGGCTCGTTGTGACCAGTTCGGGCAGGTCCACGGCGTTCAGCAGACTTGAAGCCACCCGCCCTGCAAAGCTTTCGCCCTGACAGGTGAGGACCGGCAATCCTGCCCACAGGGCATCGCTGGCTGTGGTGTGGGCGTTGTAGGGCAGGGTGTCGATGAACAGGTCCGCCGCCCGGTGACGGGCCAGATGGTCGGCAAGGGGCATGCGTCCGGCGAAGACCAGCCGATCCCCGGCGACCCCACGGGCCTCTGCCTCCCGCCGCAGGTTTTCAATGGCGATAGGGGTGTCGGCCAGCAGCCACAGCACGCTGCCGGGGATATGGCCCAGCAGCCGCATCCAGATGTCGAAGATCCGGGGCAGGATCTTGTAGCCATTGTTGAAGCAGCAGAACACGAAGCCTTCTTCAGGCAGGCCGAGTTCGGCCCGCGAGAAGACGCGGTCTGAAACGGCCCGCCGGGAGTCGTTCACCTGATAGGAGTGGGGCAGGTAAACGATCTTCTCGGCGTAGAACCTCTGGCTGGCTTCAGGAATGAGGGTCCTGTCGGCGACGATATAGTCGATATAGGGCGCGCCAAGGGTCCCGGGATAGCCCAGGAAGTTGACCTGGATCGGGGCGCAGCCCTCGGCGAAGGCCCCCAACCTGGCCCCCTGGGTAAAACCGTTCAGATCAACGGCGATGTCGATCTCAAGGGAACGCGCAAGTTGGGCGATCTCGCGATCTGACTGGGTGCGGACATCCACAAACCGGTCGAAGGTTCCAGAAATGCGCTGGCGCATCTCGTCATTTCGATCGGGCCCCAGCGAAAAGCCTGTCAGTTCAAAGCGACTTCGATCATGCGCCTCGTAGAGTTCCGCCATTAGATAGGCCATGGCGTGGTTATGGAAATCCGCCGAGAAATATCCGATCCGCAGCCTTGAAGACCCGGGCCGGCTGGCGAATTCGCCCAGGCCAAGGCGCCGGGGAACCTTGTCCCGGATCCAGGTTTCCGCCGCCGCCCTCTGCACCGACGGCGAGTCCGTCAGGGCCAGGACCGGGAAGGGCGGCGCTACGTGGTTTCCGGCCAGGATGGCGGTTTCAAGCTGATCGATCCCGTCGGCGGTGGCGCTCCAGTCGGCCAGATGCATACGGGTATGCAGCAGGGCGCCCGGGAGATACTCATAGGCAGGATCCAGCCTCAGGGCCTCAACATAGGCGTCCCGGGCGGCAAGGGTCTGTTTCAGCTCCTGCAGGGCATTGCCGCGGTTATAGTGGGCGTCGGCATAGTCGGGGCGCAGGGTCAGGGCCTTGTCATAGCTTTCGACCGCCAGGTCGAAGTGCTTCAGTTCCTGCAGCACATTTCCCTTGTTGGAATAGGCTTCGGCAAATCCGGGATTGAGTGCGATGGCCGTTTCGAAGTCCGTTAGGGCTTCTGTCTGACGCCGCAATCCCTTGTTGGCCACGCCGCGGTTCGAATAGGTGTCCGCTGTTTCCGGATCCAGGCTGATGGCTGTGTCATAGCTCTCGATGGCGTCTTCCAGCCGGCCCAGCTCAGCCAGGGCGACCCCACGATTTGAGTGCGCATCGGGGTTCTGGGGGGCAAGGAGGATGGCCTGATCAAAGGCGTTCACCGCCTCTTCGAACCGCCGGAGATCCTGCAGGACATTGCCCAGATTGGAGTAGGCGCCCGCATGTTGTCCATTCAGCCGGATCGCGGATTGAAGCGCGGCAAGGGCCTCGTCGGCGTGGCCCAGTCGTCGCAGGACGGCGCCCCGGTTCACCTGGGCCTCGACATCCGTCGGTGAGAGGGTCAGCAGGGCGTCATAGTCGCTGAGGGCGTCGTCAAACCGGCCCAGATACTGGGCGGCGACCCCCCGATTGTGTCTCGCCGCCAGATTGTCCGGGTCAAGTTGCAGGACCCGGGCGAAACCCTCGATGGCGTCGTCCAGTCGACCAAGATCCAGGAGGGCGTCGGCCCGCTGGAAATGTAGGTTCGGGTCGTTCGGGGCCAGGTCGACGGCGGCCTCGAAACTCTCGAGAGCCAGGTCACGGCGACCCAGACTGCTCAGGCCAATGCCCCGGTGGACAAGTATCTGTGGCGACGAAGGCGCCCTCAGCAGGGCCTGGTCCAGAAAGGCGATAGCGAGGTTCGGATCGCCAAGCTGAAGGTTCAGGATACCGATATGGTGCAGGGCTTCCACATCATCGGGATGCTCGCCCAGAATGGCCACATAGGCCGCCTGGGCGCCTGCAAGGTCGCCGGCGCCATGCAGGGCCAGGGCCTGACGGAAGGTCTCGTTTCGCAGCTGGGCGGACAGGCTGACCATGGCGTCGGGCTCAAATGAACTCTGGCGTCACAATGGGTCTGGCTCAGCCCGACTCATCCGCCAACATCCGACACACTAGTTGGGATAGCCGACAATGCGCACCCCATGAACCGGGCTTGCGGTCAGTTCAGGTAGAAGGCGTTATCGTCAGGCGTTTCGGTCGCGGCCGGTGTTTCCGCCGCTGTCGGTGCTGCAGGCTTGCGCACCAGCCGTGCGACCCGAGCCAGGAACTGCTTGTTCTCGAAAGGCTTGGCCATGAAATCCCGTGCGCCCAGACCAATGGCGGTCTTGATATCGGCGGGGTTGTTGCGCCCGGTCAGGACCATGGTCGGGATCTTGTCGATGATCTTGGTGTCGTTCATGCATTTCAGCATTTCGAACCCGTCCAGGCGAGGCATGTTGAGGTCGAGGATCATGGCGGTAGCCCGCACCTCTCCCAGCCGCTTCAGGGCCTGAAACCCGTCCGGAGCCGTAAAGGTCTTGTAGCCCGCCAGTTCCAGCCTTGTGACGATCAATTCCCGGATCATGGCGTCATCTTCGACAACCAGGACCTGAGGTCGGGGCTGATTCATCATCTGCACGGGCGGTCTCCTTTGATTGCGACAGGTTGACGCAGGAGGCCAAAGAATTGGTTAAGGAGAGTGGTAACCCTAAGACGCCTTAACCCCAGATTGGATTGTCGTGAATGCCTATCTGGATGTCTGGCCCAGGGCCTTCATCAGCCGGTAGGAAAACTCCACGCCTTCATAGAACCGGTCCGCCCGGATGCGTTCATCCCGGCCATGGGCGCGGTTGTCCTCAGCATCGATCCATGTGCTGGAGAGTCCATAGCTCGGAATGCCGGCAGCTCGGGTGAATATGGAGTCCGAGGCGCCCAGATCCATGTGCGGCATGATCCTGACGCCGGGCCAGGAGTCCGAAACAACCCTGGCGAACAGCTTGAACAGGGCCGGGTCCGGCGCAGAGTCCGGGGCAGGGGCTGCCGGGGAAATGACCGTCAACTTGATATCGGGATCCGCCAGCACCTCCTGGAGGCGCGCCTTGGTCTGGGCCTCGGTGTCCAGGGGGATCATGCGGCACTGGATCGAGGCCCGGGCTCTCTGGGGCAGGGCGTTCTCGGCATGGCCGCCGGAAATCTGGGTGGCGACACAGGTGGTTCTGAGCCGCGAGGCCAGTCTTGGGGTCTGCGACAACCGCTCGGCGGCTTCCAGATCAACCGGGACCTTGGCGACAGCCAGCATGTCCGCCGCCGTCTGGCCTGTTTCCTGCGTGGCGTTGACCTCGAACATGCCGCGGGTGGTGGGTGTGGTCACCACAGGGAAGTGATACCTGGCCAGGCGCCCCAGTCCCTCGGCCAGACGATAGATGGCGTTTTCCGGTTCCGGAATCGAGGAGTGACCGCCCCGATTTGTCACCTCGGCCTGGAAGGTCACATAGACCTTTTCGCTGGTCTGCACGCCATAGGCCTGGCGTACCCCATTCTTGAACGCACCCCCGCCGGCATCGGGATTGATGACGAAGGCCGCATCAACGAGATCGCGCCTGTTCTTCACCAGCCATTCAACTCCGCTGCCCTCGCTGGCCTCTTCATCAGAGGTGAAGGCGGCGATCAGATCCCGGCTGGGAACAAAGCCTTCCCGCTTCAGGCGGATCAGGGCGGTGGCGACAGCAACATCGTCACCCTTCATGTCCTGGACGCCCCGGCCATACCACCAGCCATCGCGCTCAGTCAGCTTGAAGGGCGGGACGGTCCAGTCTTCGGGCCTGGCTTCCACCACATCCAGATGGCCGACCCAGAGCACTGGCCTGGCCTTGGCCGACTTGGCGCGCAGCCGCACCACCAGCTGCGCCTGGTTCGGGTGACCTGGTATGGCCACCAGTGTCAGATCGGAGTCCGCAAGTCCCGCTGCGAGGAAACGCGCCTTCAGAGCCTGGGCCGCCAGTAATGTGCCTTGCTCGTGCACGGTGTTGATGCTGATCAGCTCGCTGAGCATGTCATGGGCCAGGTCCTGGTCAGCGACCGGCGGCGTGGCGGCGAAGCAAAAGCCCGGCAAGGCTACAGCGCCAGCAAGGGCGGCGGCCATGGTCCGCAGTTTCATGGATCAAACCTCTCAGATCGTCCCGCCATACTGCGGGGATTTGGAGAGGTCCGAAAGCCCCTTCTATGGAGCCCTAACGGGTTCCCTTTGGCCCGCCAGCCGCCTTGAAAATGGCCGACATCAATTCCGCTACGTCGATAGGCTTGCCGACAAAGTCATCCATGCCGGCGGCAAGATAGGCGGCCTGCTGCTCTGGCAGGACATTGGCGGAAAGGGCGATGATCGGCAGCCTGGCGGCCTCACCGGGCAGATTGCGGATGGCGCGGGTCGCCGTCGGGCCATCCATGTTGGGCATCTGAATGTCCATAAGGATGAGATCGTAGGGGCCACGGACCTGAATGGCCTCAAGGGCGGCCTGACCATCCTCAGCCATTTCAATTTCATAGCCGTGGGACTTCAGGATCAGTTCGACGACCCGCCGGTTGGTGGGGTTGTCCTCGGCCAGCAGGATCCTGAGGTCTCCCGGCCCGGTCTGCTGCCCTTGCGCCAGCGGCGGGGATTCACCCCTGGGGGCCATAGCCTCACCCTGATCCACAAAGGGGACGGTGAACCAGAAGGTCGTGCCGACGCCCTGCACGCTTTCGTAGTCGATCTGCCCTCCCATAAGCTCGACCAGGTTCTTGCAGATGGCCAGACCAAGGCCCGTGCCGCCAAACTGTCGCGTCGTGCTGCTGTCGGCCTGGGTGAACCGGTCGAAGAGGAAGGCTCGGGCATTTTCGGGTATGCCTATGCCTGTATCCGACACTTCGATCCGCAGGATGTCTCCCCCCGCATCAGACCGGCGCACCAGTATGTGAACACCGCCCTGGCTGGTGAACTTGATGGCGTTGTTCACCAGGTTCAGGAAAACCTGCTGCAGGCGGTTGGCGTCGCCGACGATCTGTCCTGGCGCGCCTTCATCCAGATGGCCGGCCAGGGTGATGCCCTTGGCTCTCGCCTCTGGCTCAAGAATGGCGATGACGGATTCCATCAGGGCCATCAGGTCCACTGGCCCTATATCGAGTTGCACCTGATCGGCCTCGAGCTTCGAAAAGTCGAGAATGTCATTGATGACGGCCAGCAGGCTGTTGGCTGAATTGCGCGCCAGCGTCGCCCGCTCGCGCTGGGTCTCGTTCAGATCGGTGTGCAGCAACAGGCTGAGCATACCCATGACTCCGTTCATGGGCGTGCGGATTTCATGGCTCATGGTCGCCAGGAACTCTGTCTTGGCGATGGCGGCGGCTTCGGCCTTTTCCTTGGCCTCCTGCAGGACCAGATTGGTCGCCATCAGCTCCCTGGTGGCCTGCTCCCTGAATTCCGCCGTCTGGGCTTCGATGCGACGCTTCTCCAGGAGGGTGGCCTTGAAGTTGGCGAATGCCCTGGCCAGGTCACCAAGCGCCCCCGACTCCGAAGCGCCCTGGAGTTCCACGGTCTCGTCGCCACCCGACAGGCGCTCAAGAGCCGTCGTCGCCAGATTGATCCGGTTGGCATTGAGGCTGACGAACCAAAGGGCGGCGGAAAGGAAAGCCGAGACCAGCAGGATGACAGCATAGCAGGCGAACTCGAATGTGCGGATCGCCATGACCTGCGGGCTGTTTTCAAACTGGTTGTTCGGGGCGCCTGCCCAGATGCGCCAGGGCGATTGGGGATCATTCAGGTCAATGGACAGGGACTCTGAGTAGATCAGTTCCGGGTCAGGCTTTCCCTGCAGGGCCAGGCTGGTGGATTGTGGGGTCAGCCCGGTCAGGCTTGAAGGGATCTGGACGCCGTAACCGCTGTTCACCAGGGCGACGTAGTTGGCCGGCAACATCTGCAGAACAGCGTTGGCCCGGATGATCGCCGAAACCGTCCCCTTGAATCGGCCCTGGGGATCAAAAAAGGGCACTGAAAGGATCAGTCCTGACCGGTCGGCGTCATTGTGGGTCAGTCGGTACTGGGTGTTGTCGCAGGTCAGGACCTGAGGCCCGGAGATGATGGGAATACGCACGGGATCCGTTGCGGCCCGGGTCGGCGTGTGGGCCTTGAACCAGGTCATCTGGTCCTTGAGCAGGCGGTACTCGAAGATTTCGACCTCTTCGTCTTCCTCCTCCTGTCCTTCTTTTCCTGAACCCTGGTTCGGCCCGGCTTCTTCGGTTGCCCCTTGCCCGTCCGTGATCAACTGATCGAACATCAGGATCGGCGCCTGGGGCTTGCCGGTGATGGGATCCACCTTGTCCGGATCCAGATCCTTCTGGACGATGTAGATTTCCGAGACCGACACATTGCTGGCCAGGTTGTTGTAGATCGCCTGGATGGACTGGACCCCGTCAGCCTCCAGGTTGGAGCCATGGGGGTTGATCTGCCTTACGCTGGGCAGAAAGCTGATGGTCCGGAGGTTCTGGTAGATCTCGTTGAACTGGTATTCCAGATTGTTCTGGAACTGGACAATCTGCCCATGGGACTGGGCACGGAAGGCGTCCTTGGCGAGGGTGTAGTCGTTGGCCGACTTCAGGCGGACAATGACAGCAAACAGGATGCCGAATGCGACAATGCCGCACTGGACCAGCACTGTCCTGGTATGTCGTCTGCGATCCGAAATGACTGAAACCCCCGTTTCGCCGTCGGCCTGCATTTGGCCTGCGGCGCCTGACCGGCTGCAGGTTACCCATTACCGCTTGATTCTACTGATCGGCACATTACCGCAGAAAGCCACTTGAAAAGGCCCGAGCCTGTTGCTGGAAGTCCATTCAGGGGCGCGGCAGTGTGTCGCGGAATTGTTGGATCACCCCTGCATTCGGCAAGGCGGAAGGGCGCCAGGAAACCATAATGTCTGTCGATAAATCCCATCTTACGGCCTTCCCCCCCAGACCCTATCAAGAGGTTCGGGCCATGGTGAAGGACGGGGACATCCTGCTCTGCTCGGCCACCGATCCCATGTCCCGTATCATCCAGTGGGCGACCCGCAGTCCCTGGAGCCATGTCGCCATAGCCTTTCGCATGGAAGAGCTGGATCGGGTCCTGGTGCTGGAGGCGGTGGAGCGCATCGGCGTGCGGTGTATTCCACTCTCGACATTCGTCAGTCGGACCTCCGGCGGGGTCACACCCTATCCTGGCCAGATACTGCTGGCCCGACACGCCGCCCTTGATGTCGAGGCCCTGGCCAATCCCATCGCCAGGATGTCCGGCTTTGCCTTTGACCGTCTGGGGGCGCCCTTCAGCCCCGCCGAGATCATGCGGATTGGCCTGCGCATTCTCATGGGTCGCCTTGGCCGGAACATGCCCAGGACACTGACGCCAAAGAACGAATACATCTGCTCTGAATATGTGGCCGGTTGCTTCCAGTCCCTGGATCTGAACTTCCCTTGGGACGGCATGGGCTTTCTGGCGCCCGCCAACATCGCCGCCCATGATGACGTTCAGCCGGTCGCCCAGGTCGCGACCTAGGCCAGGGCGGCCCTTATCGCGGCCTTGAACTTCGGGACCAGCCGGTCGATCAGCGCCGGTTCCACACAGCGGGCGTCGTCCGATCTGGCATGATGGAACCGGTGCGCGCCGAAGACCCCGAAGGCTCTGGTGTAACCGGCCTTGAAGATTTCATCCAGTTCCCCGGCTGCGGCCGCGCCTGCGGCCAATGGCGCTTCAAGACCGGGCTCACCGGCAAAAACTGTTCCGAGCATCGGAACAAATTCCGTCGATCCCATGAGGATGCGCTGGGGATCGGCGCTGGGCAGGGGGCTCAGCATCCCCATGGCGGCCTCCCGCCAGTCGCGGGCCGCAACATTGGCGCCCAGATGCACCCAGAGCGCCGTTTCACCGGGCTTTGGAGCCTCCGTCTTCAGGAAGGCGTGGGCGCCGTGATTGTCGTATTCGTGGCCGCTGGCTGAAATCAGCACGATGTTGAACCCGGGCAGGGCGCTGACCGCCCACTGGGCCAGTCTCAGCCAGACCACAACCCCGGGGCCCCTTTCCCCGCCACAGCCATACCAGCCGGACCTTGGTGTCGACAGGATCAGGGTTTTGGCGGCCCCCCGGTCCAGACGTCCGATCAGGTTGAAGGCAGGGCGCCGACCGGCGTCTCCATCCACGATCAGCGTGGCCGTATCACCCCGTGTCGCTGCATCCAGAACCGGCCGCGCCGCCGCCGGCGCCAGGACCGCCGTCGGAAGTTCGAACAACCGCCGTTCCGCCGGAACATTCAGCGCCAGGGCTTCCCCCGTAGGACCGGTGGTGACCAGGATCAGCCCGGAGGCCCGGGCGCTCACGGCTGCGCGACCGGCGGCCAGGATTTCCGGGCTGCTCGCCGATGACCAGCGCCGATAGGGAAGGGCGGCGACGACAATGGCGCCCGGCTTCGGAAAGCCATCCAGCCGGGCCAGGGGGGCGGTAAGGCCTCCGGCGCCAGTGGTCATGACCTGGGCCTGGGGTTCCAGCTTCAGATCGAAGATTTCGCTCCTCAGCCGGGTGGAGCGCGCTGTGAAAAAGGGCACGTCGATCGCCTGCCTTCGGGTCTGATAGCCGAAGGCCTGCAATTGCCCCTCCATCCAGGCCAGGGACGCCATATCCCCGGCGCCTCCGGAGGCCTTGTCGCCGAAGCCGATATAGGTCTTCAGGATTTCGGGTGTCGGGAGATGGGGCGCCGTTGCGTCCGCCTTGTGCGGGGTCATGGCTGCTCCGGCAGCGAGCACGGAACGTCGTGTGACCTGGCCGGAATCATTGCCCATTGCGGATCGCTCCTCCCGTTCCGGAGACCTGAATGCCGCCCTTCAGGACCAGGGAAACACGCCTGATCGCGGTGATGTCCTGGGTCGGGTCGCCCTGGACCGCCACAAGATCTGCCAGAAGGCCGGGACGGATACGTCCAATCCTGTCCTCCATGCGAAGGATACGGGCGTCGACCGCTGTTGCGGCCAGAAGGGCGTCTACGGGGGCCATGCCTGTCTTCACCATCCAGACCAGTTCCCGGCCATTGTCCCCGTGGCGGAAAACCCCGACATCGGAGCCATTGCCGATGGTCACCCCGGCCTTGAGGGCCAGACGGAAGGCCTTGCTCGCGGTCACCATCTGGGCGGTTGGCGCAGAGGTTCCGGGAACATAGCCCTGGAAATAGGTGGAAGTGGCTTCGGTGGCGGTCAGGGTCGGAACATAGGCGACGCCCCGCTCGGCCATGAGCCTGAAGGTGGCTTCGCTGCCGCCATAGCCATGCTCGATGGTGTCCACTCCGGCCAGTACAGCCCGGCGCATGCCCTCGTCCGAGGACGCATGGGCGGAAACCGGGCGGCCAAGTCCATGGGCCATGGACACCAGGGCGTTCAGCTCTTCCTGGGTGAAGGTCGCAGCCGTGACCCCGCCGGCGCCGACCCGATAGTCGGCATAGACCTTGATCCAGTCTGCGCCGTCCGCGGCCTGTTCGCGCACGGCCCGGGTCACCTCATCAATGCCGGAGACTTCCTGGGCGCCCTGGGGCAGGTCCCGCTCATGATTGTAGTTCCGCCGGGCCGGGCCATAGCCCCCTGTCGCGACAATGGCGCGGGTTGTGGACAGCAGCCGGGGACCTTCGATCACCCCGGCCTCTATGGCCTGTTTCAGGGCCACGTCGGCCGATCCGACGCCTTCTGTGCCCAGATCCCGCAGGGTCGTGAACCCGGCCCGCAGGGTGTCAGTGGCAAATCGCCCGGCGCTGAGCGTCCTGGCGGCCGAAGATTCCTTGAGGACCTGATCGTCCCAGGAGGTCTCGTTGTAGGGGTGAAGGAAAAGGTGCGAGTGGGCTTCAATCAGGCCCGGCATCAGGGTCGCGCCGGGAAGGTCGACAACCCTTGCGCCTTCCGGCGGCCTGAGGTCGGGACCGACCGCCGTAATCCAGTCGCCGGTCACGATGACGGACCATCCCGGATGGGTCACACGGTCCTCTGCGGTGAAGACCCTGTCAGGCTTCAGCAGCAGGACCTCGGCGCGGGCCTGGGATGAGGCGACCAGCAGGGCCAGGAGGGCGACGGCGGCGTGGACGGGTCTGATCACCCCTCAAAGCCCCCGGCCAGATAGGCCTCGGCATAGGCGCAGTGCATGGCCACGCCCCGGGCCATGACGGCCTCGTCCAGCACCATGCGGTTGGAGTGGAGGGCGCAGCAATTGCGCCAGTCGCCGCCTTCCGGCGTGGCGCCCAGGAAGGCCATGGCGCCCGGGACCTTCTGCAGGACATAGGCGAAGTCCTCTGCCCCCATGGCTGGGGTCGGCATGGTGCGCCAGGCATGGGGGCCGAACAGGGACTGGGCCACCCGCTCCGCCAGCTGGACGGCGGGCTCGGCGCAGTCAGTCACCGGAAAGCCAGGCTCAATGTCGATAATGGCGGTGGCCCCATGGGCCAGGGCGATGGCGGGGACCAGCCTCTCCAGATTGGCGTGCACCGTCTTGCGGGTGCGCTCGGAGAAGGAGCGGATGGTGCCCTCCAGAATGGCGCGCTCGGGGATCACATTATTGGTGGTGCCCGCCTCGATCCGGCCGACCGTGACCACGGCGGGGTCGAAGGCGTTGATGGTGCGGGTGACCATGGCCTGGATGGCCATGACGATCTCACAGGCGATCGGCACCGGGTCCAGGCTGGCGTGGGGGGCCGAGGCGTGGCCGCCCTGGCCGGTGACCACCACCTCGAACCGGTCGGCGGCGGCCAGCAGGGCGCCGGACTTGCCAGAGAAGATTCCCGTGGGAACATTCGGGGTGATGTGCAGGGCGAAAGCGGCGTCGGGCAGGGGATCCAGCAGGCCGTCCTCGATCATGTAACGGGCGCCGTGATGGCCTTCCTCGCCGGGCTGGAACATGAAGATGACGGTTCCGGCCAGCTGGTCCCTGCGGGCGCAGAGGGCCCGGGCGGCGCCGGCCAGCATGGCCACATGGGTGTCATGGCCGCAGGCATGCATGGCGCCAGGGGTCTGGGAAGAGAACTCCAGGCCGGTGTCTTCGTTCATGGGCAGGGCGTCCATGTCCCCGCGCAGCAGGACCGTCCGACCATTGGCCGGACCGCGCAGTATGGCCATGAAGCCGGTGGTCGAAGTGCTGTCGACAATTTCGAGGGGCAGGCCCGCCAGGGCCGCCTTGGCCTTGGCGGTGGTCAGGGGCAGATGGAGGCCGAGTTCCGGCTCTTCATGGATCGCCCGTCGCAGGGCGATCATGTCAGGCAGAAGGGACTCGCCGAGCGCGATCCAGGATTCGGGTTCGGTGATCAGATCCATGAGAGCCTCCATTTGGAGGGCTCACCATGGCCACGGCTCGCCGCCTGGGCAAGCTAGCTCTTCAGGGCGATCCAGTAGGCGTGGAAGAAAACGGCGGCCACGATGAGGCAGACAATCAGCAGCACGCCCTTGACGAAGTGCCCGAAGGTGAAACCGCGGGAGGGTTCCGGATCCAGAGCCTTGTGATCGCGATAGTCGAAATAGTGCAGCATGACCTTGTTCCAAAATGGCGCTTTGAGGCCTTTCGGGGGTCATTTCTGCAATTGGGGCGCCAGATATTCAGTCCTGGATCAGGACTCGAAATAGGGCTCCACGGTCCCCTGAAGCTTGACGGTCATCTGCTTGCCGTGCCGGTCCAGGGTCTTGCCGACCGCCAGCCGCACCCAGCCCTCGCTGACGCAGTATTCCTCGACATTGGTCTTTTCGACGCCCTTGAACCGGATGCCGATCCCGCGCTGAAGCAGTTCGGCATTGTGGAAGGGGCTCGACGGATCGACGCAGAGACGGTCCGGCGGAGTATCGGTCGGGGCAGGCGAAGCTGTTTCAGTCATGTCGGGGTCATAGCCGCCAAAGCCCGAAGATGCAAAAGTGCTTTCCTGACCCAACGGAGCCTGTTTCAAACTGGCTCCCAACACATCACGCTGCGAAAGCCGCTTAAGGGAGCAAGACTATGGGTGAAGCCTGGATCATCGACGTTGCCCGCACGCCGCGCGGAGTCGGCAAGGTCGACAAGGGCGGACTGGCCAATGTCCATCCGCAGAGAATTCTGTCCACGGTCCTCAAGGCCCTGGCTGAGCGCAATGGCCTCAACACCGCCGAGATTGACGACGTCATCGCCGGCTGCGGCACCCAGAGCGGCAAGCAGGGCTCGTGCATTGCCCGCATGGCGGCCCTGGACGCAGGCTTCGACGTTCGCGCGCCTGGCATGAGCCTGGACCGCTTCTGCGGCTCGGGCCTGACGGCGGTCAATCTGGCGGCCATGGGCGTCATGTCCGGCGCCCAGGACCTGGTCATCGCCGGCGGCGTGGAAAGCATGTCCCACGGCTCGACCCTGAAGCGTCAGTCCGGCCCGACCCTGGACTCACTGAACACTCACCTGCGGGAAATCCATCCCCAGCCGCACCAGGGCGTCTGCGGCGACGTGGTCGCCACTCTGGAAGGCTTCACCCGGGACGACGTGGACAAGCTGGCCCTCGAAAGCCAGCGCCGGGCGGCCCACGCCCTGGCCAACGGCTACTTCTCTAAGAGCCTGATCCCGGTCTTCCACGATGACGGCAGCCTGGCCCTCGACAACGAGGAATACCCCCGGCCCCAGACCACCCTGGAAGGGCTGGGCCAGCTGAAGGCCGCCTTCGCCGCCCTCTATGACATGCCGCTGGACGAAGAAGGCCTGTCCTTCCGCCGTCTGGTGGAAGCCACCTATCCGGACCTGAAGATCAATCACGTCCACCATGCGGGCAATTCTTCGGGCGTTGTCGACGGCGCCGGCGCCGTGGTCATCGCCTCTCCGGAATACGCCATGGCCAATGGCCTCAAGCCCCGGGCGAAGATCCGGTCCATCGCGACCATGGGTGACTCGCCCGAGCTCATGCTCAACGCCCCGGGCCCTGCAGCCCGCAAGGCCCTGAAGAAGGCCGGCATGACCATGAAGGACATCGACCTGGTCGAGATCAACGAAGCCTTCGCCGTCGTGCCGCTGAAGTTCATGCGTGATCTCGAAGTCGATCCGGCCATCGTCAACGTCAATGGCGGCGCCATCGCCCTGGGTCACCCCATCGGGGCCACGGGCGCCATGATCCTCGGCACCCTGCTGGACGAAATGGAGCGCCGCGACCTGAACACCGGACTGGCCACCCTGTGCGCCGCCGGCGGCATGGCCCCGGCCGCCATCATCGAGCGCATGTAGGACAGCCATGGACCTCGCCTGGAGTGATGCCGACCGCGCCTTCCAGGACGAGGTCCGGGCTTTTCTTGACGCCGAGCTGACGCCCGACCTGGCTCGGCGCGGCAAGGGCATGACCAGCGTCTATGCCGACCACGACACCACCCTGGCCTGGCAGGCCAAGCTCCACGCCAGGGGCTGGGTGGCGCCCGCCTGGCCCACCCGCTTCGGCGGTCCGGGCTGGAATGTGGTCCAGCGATACATCTGGGCGCGGGAAACCGCCCGGGCCGGAGCCCCACCCATGTCGCCCATGGGAGTTGGCATGTGTGGGCCTGTGCTGATCGGCCATGGCTCCCCTGCCCAGCAGGACTACTTCCTGCCCCGGATGCTCAATGGCGAACACTGGTGGTGTCAGGGCTATTCCGAGCCGGGCTCCGGTTCAGACCTGGCCTCCCTGCAGATGAGTGCGGTGGAGGACGGCGACGATTTCATCTGCAATGGCCACAAGCTGTGGACCACCCACGCCAATGTGGCCAACTGGATCTTCTGCCTGGTCCGCACCAGCCGGGAATCGATCCAGCAGCAGGGCATCACCTTCATCCTGATCGACATGGCGACCCCCGGGGTCGAGGTGAAGCCGATCATCATGCTCAGCGGCGAGCACATTCAGAACGACGTCTTCTTCACCGATGTGCGGGTGCCAAAGGCCAATGTGGTGGGCAAGGTCGGCGAAGGCTGGACCGTCGCGAAATACCTGATGCAGTTCGAGCGGGGTGGCGGCGTCAGCTCGCCAGGCCTTTCCGCCCGCCTCGAAAAGATCCGGAACATGGCCCATGCCGAGGGGCTGGCCTCTGACCGCAGCTTCATGGCGCGGCTGGCCCAGGCGCAGATCGAGGTGGAGACCCTCGAAGGCGTCGAACTGAGGGTCATGTCCAAGCTCAGCCAGGGCGAGGCGCCGGGCGCCGAGAGCTCATTGTTGAAGACAGTGGGCACCGAACTGTCCCAGAGGCTCACCGAACTGGCGGTGGAAGCGGCCGGCGTCTATGCGGCCCCCTTCCAGCCCCACCTGACCTTCGCTGGCGGTCCGACCCCGGGGTTCATACCGCCCAATGACGGGTTTGGCGCTGGCCCCGATCATGCTTGGCCGGTGACCGCCAAGTATCTCAATGACCGGGCGGGTTCGATCTATGCCGGGACCAACGAGATCCAGCGCAACATCATGGCCAAGGCCGTCCTGGGCATCTGAGCGGCGGTCATACTTAAAGCGGCTTTAAGCCCCGGCGGCCTAGCCTTGGGGCATGAGAATTGCCCTTGATAGACGGCACGCCCTGGTCGCCCTTTTCACCCTCGCGGCCCTGTCCCTGGGGCTGTTCGCCCCCTCGACCCTGAACGATGGCGACACCTGGTGGCACGTCAAGGTCGGTGAGTGGATCCTGACCCATGGCCAGGCGCCCAGTGTCGACCTGTGGTCAGCCACCCGGACCGGCCAGCCCTGGACAGCCCATGAATGGCTGTCCGAGGCCATCATGGCCCTGGCTTGGCGGGCAGGCGGCTGGGCTGGTGTCGTCGCCGTCTGCGCTGCTGCGTTCGGCTCGGCCATCTGGATCCTGGGCCAGACCGTGGCGCGCCGACTTGAGGGCACGGCCCTGGCGGTGGTGCTGCTGCTGGGCATGAGCCTGATGACCCCCAGCCTTCTGGCGCGGCCGCATATGCTGGCCTTTCCCCTGGTGGCCCTGTGGGCGGCCGAACTGGTCCGGTCGCGGGAGGAGGGGAGGACACCCTCCCTCTGGCTCGCCCCGGTCATGATGCTGTGGGCCAATCTGCACGGCGGATGGGCCTTTGGTCTGGCCCTCGCTGGCCCATTTGGACTGGAAGCCCTCTTCACTGCTGAACCCGCCAAGCGGCTGTCGGTCTTCCTGCGCTGGGCGGTTTTCGGGATTGTCTGCCTGGGGGCCGCGGCTCTGACGCCCTTTGGCATTGAGGGCGTCCTGCTGCCCTTCCACCTGCTGGGCGTCAAGAACCTGGCCGGCATTGGCGAATGGCGTCCGGCCAGCTTTGGTCAGATCGAGCCGCTGGAAGTGGTGCTGCTGGTCCTGATCGGGTTCGCCATGACCCGGCCCCTGAAGCTGGCGCCCGCCATGACAGCGCTGCTGGTCATCCTCATTCATCTGTCCCTCAGCCAGGGACGACATCAGATGCTTCTGGGCATGGTCGGGCCCATGATCCTGGCCGGGCCGATTGCGGCGGCCCTCGGGGGCGCAGGGGAGGTCGGTCTCAAATCAAGACTGACCCTGATGGTCACCGCCTTCGTCGGCCTGGCCCTGGTGGGCCTGCGTCTGGTCACGCCTCTGCCCCGGACCGACAGCCCTGTATCCCCGATCTCCGCCCTGGCGGCGGTTCCCCCCGAAGTCCGCAGCCGTCCTGTGCTGAACCAGTATGGATTTGGCGGCTATCTGATCTGGTCGGACATCAAGCCCTTCATCGACAGCCGGGCCGAAATCTTCAAGGACGAGGGACTGGGCCAGTATGCCGAACTTGCTGACGGCGACGCCAGGGTGCTGGACGCTGTCCTGGATGGCCAGAAGATCGGCTGGACGATCTTTGCGCCGGAGGAAAGGGTCAACGCCATGCTCGATGCGAGGCCTGGCTGGAAGCGGGTTTATGCCGACAGGTTCGCCGTCGTCCATGTGCGTCAGCAGGGGGTGACGACCTCCCGGCCTTGAGGCAAGATGCCTCCCAATCGCAGGAAAAATGCGAACAAGGGAGAGACACATGCCTTATGCGCCGAGCCACCGGCCCTTCTATGACGCTGACAGCCACATCATGGAGCTTCCGGATTTCCTGAAGCGCTATGCCGACCCCAACCTGCGCGATGAGATCCCGGAGGTCAGCTATTCGGCCTCCATCGTCACGGACGAGGAAGTCGCCGTCATCATGGACCAGGGCGGCCGCCACAGCGCAGAGCATGTGGCCGAGCAGGTCGCCATGGGCGACTCCCTGATCGAGAAGTCCAAGGAAATCCAGGCCCTTGGCGCCTTTGAGCCGGGCGACCGCACCAAGGCCATGGACCTGCTGGGCTTCAAGAAGCAGCTGGTCTTCGCAACCCACAGCCTGCGCATGCCCTTCTCGCCCAGCACCAAGCTGGAGTCCCGTCTGCGCTATGGCGCCACCCGCGCCCACAACCGCCACATGGCCGAGTTCTGCGCCAATGACGACCGGCTGATGGGCGTAGGCGTGGCGCCTCTGGATGATCCCGAGCTGGCCATAGCCGAGCTGGACTTCATCCTCGCCAAGGGTCTCGAGGCCGTCTGGATCCCGCACCGGCCCTGCGGCGACCGGTCGCCGGGCCATGTGGACCTGGATCCCTTCTGGGCCAAGCTGGCCGAGAGCGGTCTGCCCTTCGTCCTGCATGTGGGCGGCGCGCCCCTGCAGCTGGCCAAGGCCTGGATGAACAATGGTCGCCCGCCCACCAAGGACTGGCTGGGGGGAGGGGAGAACCTGCGCACCAAGGATGTGGCCCTACTGCACGAGGGCCCCGAGCAGTTCCTGACCATGATGGTGCTGGACGGAGTCTTCCACCGCAATCCGGGCCTGCGCGGCGCGGCGGTCGAGCTGGGCGCCGGCTGGGTTCCTGAAATGCTCCGCCGCCTGGACTGGGTGGTGAAGCACTGGAGCCGCAATGACGCCAACCTTCAGGGCCTGTCGCGCATCCCGTCCGAACAACTCACCCAGCAGATGGCCTTCACCCCCTTCGTTTTCGAAGAGGTGGGCAGCTTCATCGATCAATCCAATCCGGACCTCTATCTGTTCTCCAGCGACTATCCGCACATCGAAGGCGGCCGCAATCCGATCGGCCGGTTCGAAGCGGCCCTGGAAGGACGGTCAGAACAGGTGAAGGACAAGTTTTACGCCGAGAACTTCCTGCGCATCTTCCCCAAGGCCCGGGTCCACGGAAAAGCTGAAGCGGTCGCCTGAGGCTGACGGGCGACAGGGCGGGTAGTCAGGGCATGTTTCGGTCCGGTTTCAACGGATCGGAACATGCTCGATTGGACTGAGCCTGATAGTGGAGTCGTGTTGGGGGCTGCTCTGGAAGGGTCCGCTTAAGGGCCTGGAGCTTACGGCCGGATTCGACCCGTTGCGGACATTGCGATTGATTTTTGCTGAAGCCGCTCGCAAGCTCAAGCTTGCTACGTGGGATGGAAAAGTGCGGACCAGTTCAATTGTCGTGGCTGCGATGGCCTTCGCCGTCGGCTTGGCTGTGTGGCCCGCCTGGAACCTATTCGGGGGCCAGCGGCCAGGTGGAGCAAACGTACAGTGCATCGCCGGAGGTAAAGCCTGTATCGGTATGAAGCCGGAGATGGCCGTCTACCTTGACGATGATATTGGCGGCGCGCTGGACGTCAGCTGCGGGTTCACCAATCCGGGCGCGGGGGCTATGCGAAATCTGAACATCCTCGAACTGATGCGTGTCGATTGCGCCGAGGCCAAATACGTCATCTCCTTTTCGAATGGCCGCCGCCTGACCAACGTGTGGGTAGACAACGGGAAGATTGTTCGTCTGGACGACTATCCGAGACACTCGTTCGATCCTTGAAGACGGTGTCTCCATTCCCCCCTTCTCGGAACTTTGGAAGGTCTGCTCTCGGGCAGAAAGCCCGAGCGGCGACACCGTGAGCAGGGACGCTACCAAATGAGCGCAATGCGTCAGACCCTATTCCCTAGGCGTTCCGCGCCATGAGCCCGCCGTCGACGGTGATGACCGCGCCGATGACGTAGCTGGAGGCCGACCATCACTGCATGCATCCCTCCCTTGCCTGTGGCGCCGTCTGCGGCGAAGGTTGTCTTCATCCTTCAGGAGTTCCCCCTTGCGTCATCCTTTCCGAGCGGTCGTCCTGGCGGGCCTTGTCGCCACTGCGGTTTCCGTCGCCGCCCACGGCCAACCCGCCCCGAACGAGCATGACGTCCTGGACGAGATCGCTTCCGAAGTGTCCGCCGACCAGCAACGGACGACCATCGCCAAACTGGTCGGGTTCGGGACCCGCCACACCCTCTCCGATACAAAGTCCGACACACGCGGCATCGGCGCCGCCCGGCGCTGGGTGGCGGAGGAATTCAAGGCAATATCCAGGGAGTGCGGCGGCTGTCTCACCGTCGAGACGCCGTCTGAGGTGTTCACCGGACCGCGCGTTCCCAATCCCACGGAGGTGATGGACGTGCTGGCGATCCAGCGGGGGACGACAGATCCGAACCGGGTGATCGTCATCTCCGGCCACATCGACAGCCGGGTGACTGACCCCCTGAACTTCACCTCAGACGCCCCCGGCGCCAACGACGACGCCTCCGGCACGGCGGCGGTGATTGAGGCGGCCCGTGTACTTTCCAAGCGCAAGTTCCCCGCTACCCTGGTGTTCGCCGTGCTGTCCGGCGAGGAGCAGGGCCTCTATGGCGGCCGTGTCCTGGCCGACTATGCGACGAAGCAGGGTTGGCGTGTTGAGGCCGATCTCAACAATGACATCGTGGGCAATTCCGAGGGCATCAATGGGGTGCGCGAGACCAACCGTGTGCGGGTCTTCTCGGAAGGCACCAAGACCGTCGAGACCCCCGCCGAAGCCGACAGGCGGCGCTATAACGGCGGTGAAGTCGACAGTCCGTCCAGACAGTTGGCCCGGTTCATGGCGGGTATCGCCGACCGCTATATGGGCAACTTCAGGGTCACGATGATCTACCGCACTGACCGCCTCGGCCGTGGAGGCGACCAGGTGGAGATGCTGAAGGCGGGATTTCCGTCCGTACGCGTCACGGAGGCCAACGAGAACTATAATCGTCAGCACCAGGACGTGCGCACCGACAAGGGCGTCAAGTACGGCGACGTGCTGGAAGGCGTCGACTTCGCCTACCTCGCCAATGTCACAAGATTGAATGTGCTCACCCTGGCCGCGCTCGCCAACGCCCCCGCCCCTCCGACACAGGTGCAGATATCGGGCGCCGTGTCCGCCAACACGACGGTGCGGTGGCAGCCCGCAGCCGATGCGGCGCGCTATCGCGTATGGTGGCGCTCCACCACCGAACCCCAGTGGCGCTACAGCCGCGAAGTCCCCCCCGCCGGCCAGGCCGTGCTGACGGATGTCAATGTCGATGACTGGTACTTCGGCGTCAGCGCCATCAGCGCCGACGGCTGGGAGAGCCCGGTTGTATTCCCCGGCCCAGCCGGCAGCTGGACCCATGAGGAGGCGTCGCCGACCCCTGCCGCGCCGGGTACGCCCGGGTCGAAGCCCTAGGCGTTCCGCGCCATGAGCCCGCCATCCACCGGAATGACGGCGCCGGTGATGTAGCTCGAGGCCGGCAGGCAGAGGCTGACCGTCACGTGGGCCACTTCCTCTGGCGTGCCATAGCGGCGCAGGGCTGTGCGGCGTTTGGCGAAGATGGTGCGGTCGACCTCGGGGACATTCTCGGTCATGCCCGTCAGGATCGGGCCCGGGCAGATGCAGTTGACTGTGATCCCTTCCGAACCCAGTTCGACAGCCAGGGCGCGGGTCAGGCCCAGGACCCCGGCCTTGGCCGCCGCATAGGGGCTGTCCCGGGAGGTGGCGCCCAGGGCCTCTGTGGAGGCGATGTTGACGATCCTGGGGGCGCTGGACTTGCGAAGCCAGGGCAGGGCGGCGCGGACCACCTGCTGGTGGGCTGTCAGCATGACGGCCAGGGCTCTGGCCCAGACGGCGTCATAGTTTGCAGCGTCTATGGCGGCGAAGGCTGAAACCCCGGCATTGTTGATGACGATGTCGAGGCCGCCGAACTTCGCAGCGATTTCGCCTACGACCGCGTTGATCTGATCGGTGTCGGTGACATCCAGCTTCCAGGCGGTTGCAGACTGACCGCGGGCGGTGAGGACCGCCGCCACGGCCTCCGCCGCCGCGAAGTCATGGTCAGTCACCGCCACATGGGCGCCCTCTGCGGCGAAGACCCCGGCGGTAGCTGCGCCCATGCCCGAACCGGCGCCGGTGACCAGGGCGATGGAGCCCTTGAGGGATCTTGAGAGCGTCATGACAGGGAAAGGCCTCCATCTACGATCAGGGTCTGCCCGGCCACATAGGCGGCCAGCGGCGAGGCCAGGAAAAGTGCTGCGCCGGCCATGTCGCCGGGGGTGCCCATCCGGCCCATGGGAATGGCGCGCAGGGCGCCCTCCATGCGCTGGGGGTTTTCCGTGGTGACGGCGGTGAGCTTGGTGGCCACCAGGCCTGGCGCCAGGCCATTGACCCGGATGCCTTCCCGGGCCCAGGCCTCGCCCAGGGTCTTGGTCAGGCTGACGGCTCCGGCTTTGGAAGCAGCATAGGCCGGATTGCCGCGGTTCGACTGAAAGCCCGAGACCGAACTGACAATGATGATCGAGCCCTGCGCCTGCGCCAGCCGGTCGTGGAAGGTGCGGGCGCAGTCCATCAGGCTGTCCAGATTAACCGCCATGACCCGGTCCCAGCCTTCGGGCTCGAACTCGCCCCGGCGATATACGACGGTCCCCTGGCAGAGGATCAGGACGTCCAGCCGGGGAATTTTCCCAGCGCATGCGGTGATCTGACCTCGATCGGCGACGTCTGCGCTGTCATAGATCAAACCCGAGAGGTCAGATCCCTCAAGACCCTCATAATCGCTGGCGAGCGGCCTTGTGCCCCAGACATGGACCTCTGCGCCCCGCTCCCGGAAGCTGTGGGCCACGCCATTGCCGATCCCGCTGGACCCGCCCACGACGAGAACCACCTTGCCGGTGAAATCCAGCACATCCATCGCGTTTTCTCCCCGATTTTCTTGTTTCGAGACCTTGGCAGCAGCCCCCCGCCGGGTTCAAGTCGGAACTTGGGGATCGGGCGGGGCTGCGCCGGATCATGGTCTGGGAGTGAGCTATGCGTCGATCCGTCCTGTGCCTGCTGGCCAGCGCCAGCCTTCTGGCCCCGTCGGCCGTCGCCATGGCCCAGGCCGCGCCGGAGACCCGGAAGGCCGAAGTCTCCGAGAAGACCGCCGGCAAGATTGCAGATGCCGATTTCGCCAGGGCGCCTGTGGCCGAGATCGCCAAGACCAGCCGCCATACGGTGAGCATAGATGGCCGGTCCATCGCCTACACCGCCACGGCCGGAACCCTGACCCTGAGGGATGATGAGGGCAAGCCGATCGCCAGCATGTTCTACACCGGCTATGTGGCCGACCGGGGCAAGGGCGAGGCCGAGCGGCCGGTCACCTTCATCTACAATGGCGGGCCAGGATCCTCGAGCTTCTGGCTGCACATGGGGTCATTCGGTCCGGTCCGGGTTCTCACCAATGCGCCCAACCCCGCCAGTCCGGCCCCCTTCAAGTGGATCAACAACAACGAGAGCCTGCTGGACAAGAGCGACCTGGTCTTCCTTGACGCCATAGGCGCGGGCTATTCGCGGCCCTTGGGCGATACGCCGGGCAAGACCTTCTGGGGCGTCGATCAGGACATTGACGCCTTCGCCAAGGCCATTGTCCGCTACATCACGGTCAATCACCGCTGGAACTCGCCCAAGTTCATCTTCGGGGAAAGCTATGGCACCACCCGGTCCGGCGGGCTGGCCTATGCCCTGCAGGATCAGGGTGTCGCCCTGAACGGGGTGCTCCTGCTCTCGTCGATCCTGAATTACGGGGTCCGCGACAGCGGCTTTGACCGCATCTACCAGACCTACATTCCCAGCTATGCCGCGACGGCCGCCTACCACAACAAGCTGGCCCAGAAGCCGGCCGACCTGGATGCCTTCCTGAAGGAAGCGCGGGCCTTCGCCAATGGTCCCTATGGCGCAGCCCTGGCCAAGGGCAGTGACATTCCTGAGGCCGAAAAGCAGGCCATTGCCCAGCAGATGGCGAAGTTCACGGGACTTTCCGTGGACTACATCCTTCGCGCCGACCTGCGGGTGGATCTGTCCCGGTTCCGCAAGGAGTTGCTGCGGGATCAGCGCCGGACGGTCGGCCGGTTTGACAGCCGCTTCACCGCCATCGACCTGGACGCGGCAGGGGAGGATCCGGAGTATGATGCGTCGGATGTCCAGGTCGGCGGGCCCTATACGGCCTCGATCCACGACTATCTTGAGCGTGACCTGGGGTTCACCTCGGACCTGACCTATTTCCGGTCAGGGCCCGGCATCAATCAGGCGTGGGACTGGCGGCACAAGGCGCCGGGATCGAACCGCGCGGCGCCAGTTGCGAACACCGCCCAGGATCTGGCTGCGGCCATGCGGCAGAATCCGAAGCTGAAGCTCTATTCACTGAACGGCATTTACGAAATGGCCACGCCGTTTTTCGGGACCGAGTATGATGTCTCACACATGCAGCTGGATCCCAGCCTGAAGGGCAATGTGCGGTTCGCCTATTATCCGGCCGGCCACATGGTCTATCTGAATGTCGACGCCCTCAAGCAGATGAAGGCTGATGTGGCGAAGTTCTACGACGACGCCAGATAGGCATCAGGTGCCAGGAGAATAGACCACATAGCCCCGCTCGATCATGCGGCGCAGGGCTTCGTAGGCGGCGGAAAGCTCGTCGAAGGTCGAGCGAAGTTCGCCAAGCTTTTCAGCCTGTTGCGGGGTGATGGTCCCGCCGCCTTCCGTCATGGTGATGGCGGCCTTCACCCAGATGCCGCGGGCGTGGGCGGCGGCGACGGCAAGATGCTGCATCTTGGAAAGTTCAGCCGGGCTGAGCAGGGACGCCAGGATCTCGCGATTTGAGGCATAGGCCGTGTAATCGATCTGCTCGAGGTGACCCCTCAGACGCCGCTGGGCGGTCGGGTCCAGATCATTTCCGGGCTCGAAGTGGTCGGAACTGTTTCGTGCGTAACCTGCGACACGGGTCATGGCGCTCTCCCGATCCGATGCGTTCATGCGCATCCGAAGAGCCGGATTTTAAGTTGCGGACGTTAAAGACCTATTTAGGCAGGCCTGCGCCACCAGGGGCCCGAGATCAGGGCCAAATTCCGGGAACAGATGGGGCTCGATGGCTTCCAGCTCCATGAGCAGGAGCTGACCGCGATGGGGCACCAGATCGACCCGGCAGGCCAGGGCCGGCGCGGGCAGGGCGTCGACGAACTTCTTCGCCGCTGCGATTTCGTCCGGTGTCGGGTGATGGACCTCGCTGCGGCCGCCATGGAGGACCTGGATCCGGTACTCGCCCTTGGCGGGGGACTTGCGAAGGGCGTGCGAGAAGGCGCCATCCACAAAGATCATCGAGATTTCGCCCGCGGTCACGATGTCGGGGATCAGGGGTTGGGCGAAGAGGGCGGCCGGCATCACGGCGCCCTCTGAAACATCTTCCCGCCGCAACTTTGATTGCCCGAAACCGCCGGCCCCCACCACGGGCTTGAGGACAAGTTCATCGGTTTCGAGGGTGTCAAAAATCCCGAGGACCGGCGTTGGCTTTTCGACGAAGACCGAAGGAATGACAGGCAGGCCCTTGCCGATCAGCTCCAGCAGGTACCGCTTGGACAGGTTCCAGGAGATGACATCCAGGGGGTTTTCGAGCGGTGTCACCGTCCGGGCCTTCTGCAGGAAGTCCAGGAATTCCGCCTGGTGCTTCACATAGTCCCAGGTGGTCCGCACCAGCAGGAGATCATAGGCCGCAGGATCGCAAAGGCGCCAGTCTACCTCGATCAGCTGTGCGCCCCTGTCTTCCAGTGCAGGGCGGAAGGCGGCGATCTCCTGGTCATGCTCGAAGGCGTCGGGGCGACGGTCGACCGCCCCCGGCAGGACTTCAGCGCAGGCGAGATAGGCGACGCGCAAACTCAGCTGGCCGGTTTGTCTGGCGACCACCGGCCCGAGGTGGCGGTCATCAGGTCAATCAGGTTCGCCGCCCGGCGGCTTTCGACTTCCAGCGTACTGCGTCGGGCGCGGTTGACCTCCTTGCGGGCATTGGCCACGTCAATCCGGGGGCCGCCGCCAAGACGGTATGCAGCCTCGGCGTCCTTCAGGTTTTCCTGGGCGACCAGTTCGAAAAGGTGGGCCGCTTCCAGGGACAGGTCGTCCTGCCCCAGGGCGCTCATGGAGTCCGCCACCTGGAGCAGGGCGCGCAGGACCGTACTCCGGTAGCGGGCCTCCGCCGCCCTGGCGTTGGCTACTGCAGCCGTCTTGGCGGCCTTGAGGCGGCCGCCATTGAGCACAGGCGCGGTCAGACCGGCGATCAGCTCCCAGCCCGTCGAGTCATAGCTGAAGAGGCTCTCCGGCTCGACAGACCCCTGGGTCAGCCTGGCGGTCAGCTTGATGTCGGGAAACAGGTCCGCCGTCGCCACGCCGATCTGGGCCGTCGCCGCATGCAGTTCAGCATCCGCCGCCAGTATGTCGGGTCTCTGACGCACAAGACTGGAGGGCAGGGCGACAGGCACGGCCTTGGGCAGGGTGAAGTCGCTGACCTTGAAGTCTGGCGGCGACCATTCCGCCGGTGACTTGCCGACCAGATAGGCCAGCTGATGCCGGGCGGCGTCGATTTCCCGGGTCAGGGCCGGTCTCATGCCCTGGTCCCGGGCCAGCAATCCATAGCCGCTGGCCGTAGCCGCCGAACCGGATCCGCCAGCCGCCTCTGATTTCTGAAGCATGTCGATCGTCTGGTGATCGTCCCGGATAACGGCGTCCAGAGCGTCGCGCTGGGCGTGGAGATAGGCGATCTTCAGGGCCTGTACGGCGATATTGCCCGTCAGGGCCAGGTAGGCGGCCTCTGCACGATAGGCTTCGGCCTCAGCCCTTGCCCTTGCCCCTTCAAGGGCCCTGCGACGGCCGCCAAACAGGTCAAGGTCGTAGGAGACCGTCCCGCCGATGGAGTAGAGATTGAGGGTCGGGCTGGGAAATCCCACAAAGCCAAAGGACTGGGTGTTGATCCGTTCGCGCTTGGGCGAAGCCTCCAGGCTGGCCTGGGGCGAAAGCGCGCCCTGTGCCGCCGCCGTCTGCGCCTGGGCCCTGGCAAGGACGGCGTTGGCCTCCTCGATCGTCGGGTTGTCCTTGAGGGCGAGGCGCATGACCTCGTCCAGGGCGGGAGAGCCCAGGGGTGTCCACCAGGCGCCTGCCTGGCGGGCGTTGGGCGAAAGGGTCAGGGATGTGGCCCTGGCGTCGCCCTGCATGGGGTAGGTGGTGGCCACAGGCGCCGCCGGCGGGGCATGGTCCGGCCCGACCGTCGCACAGCCTCCAAGGCTCAGGACAAGCGCTGTCGTCAGAAGGCGCGCACGCAGGACCATGGGCCTACCGGGCGTCCGCAGGGTCGCGCAGGTCGACCTTGACCTGGGCTGAAAGTCCGCCGCGACCAGCCATGGCGGGAGGCGGAGAGTCAAATTCGATCCGGACAGGCAGGCGCTGGATGACCTTGACCCAGTTGCCCGTCGCATTCTGGGCCGGGATGGGAGAGAAGGCCTGTCCCGTCGCCGGGCTGAAACTGGCCACGTGACCTTTCAGCTTTCCGCCGTCATAGGCGTCCACCTTGATTTCCACAGGCTGGCCGACCTTCATCTTCGCCAGCTGGCTTTCCTTGAAGTTGGCGTCGATCCAGGCCTGTCCTGACACCAGCCAGAAGACTGTCTGCGCCGGATTCACATAGGCGCCGGGCTGAAGCTGCTCGACCCGCGTGACGATGCCGGCGACTGGCGCAATCACCACATTATAGGACTGGATGAGCCGGGCGCGGTCCAGCTGGGCGCGCGCAGCCATGGCGGCGGGCTGGCTCTCGGCCGGCAGGTCAGGATTGCCGTTGAGATTGGCCCGGGCCGCAGCGGCCGCCTGCTCGGCAGCCTGTAATGTGTCCGCGGCGAGCCGCGCAGCATGGGCGGCCTCGGCAGCCTGGGCCTGGGAGGAAACGCCGGCGGCGGCCAGGTCTTTCTGACGAATGGCCTCCCGCGCGGTGAAGGCGACCGTCGATCTGGCGGCCTCGAGATTGGCGAGTTCCTTGCCGTAGGCGGCCTTCAGGTTCCGGACCTGCAGGACGGCCTGGGCATACTGGGCCTGGGCCTGGGCGGCGCCGACCTCGGAATCCCGGCTGTCCAGCTTGAACAGGGGCTGTCCGGCTTTGACGGTCTGGTTCTCGCGGACATAGACCTCGACCACCCGACCGGCGACGCTGGCCGCAACCGGCGCCTTGGCGATGTCCACATAGGCGTCGTCCGTCGTCTCGAACCTTCCCCCGGTCAGGAAGAGGTAGAGGCCGATCAGGACAATCACGATCGGACCGCCCAGGATGAGCGGCCATCTGTACCGGCGCGCCCATCCGTCTTCTGCCTCCAGACCCTTTGCTGGCTGGCCTGCCGTGTCGCTCAATGGAGCCGTCCTTCTCTAAAATCGCATTCGGCCACCCCTGATCCTGGACGGGATCCGGCCGGTCGCCGGGTCCAGTAAGGGGGAGCCTTCTGATGAGGGCAATCTACAAATTCAACGGGGCTAGCTGACCATTTCCTCCCGGATTGTCTTGCGCGCCTGCCAGAACAGGTAGGCGGCGACCAGGGTTCCGGTGGATGAAGCAATCAGCGCCCAGCGCACGCCATCGGCTGTCCCCATGTGCATGGGGCCCGCCAGGATGTCTGACAGGGCGCCAACCGCGACAGGGCCAAGTCCAAGTCCGATGATGTTGATGATGAAAATCAGGAGGGAGGCCGCCGTAGCGCGCATGTGCGGCGGGACCAGGCCCTGCGCCGAGGCATAGACCGGACCATACCAGAGTGAGCCCAGCAGCCCCGGAATGATCATGGTCGCCAGGGCGCCAATCGCCGTTGGGTTGAGGTAGACCCCCCAGGCGAAGATCGGCGAGATCACTGCGGCAATGGCCGGGACGGTCATATAGGCGCGCAGGTCACGCTTGGCGGCGCGGTCAGCCAGCCAGCCGCCGGCCCAGCTGGACGCGATCCCGGCAATGCCGCCGAGCAGGCCCAGGGCGAGGCCCAGAAAGCCTGCGGACTTCAGCCCGAAGTCAGCGGCAAGGCCGGCTACCTCAGCCCCATGGTTGCGGAAGTAGAAGGAGGCCACGAAGGGACCGTTTCCGTAGCCGATAAAGGCCTGGGTGGCCGCCGCGAAGGAAACGAACCAGAAGGTGCGCTTGGCCGAGAGGTATTTGAGCGTCGCGCCGAAATGCCCCTTGCCAGGCACGTGGCGGACAGCGTCCGCGGCGATCTGCTTGCGGGGTTCCTTGAGGGTTGCCAGCACGACAAGGGTCAGGATCAGACCCGGCAGGCCTGCCAGAAGGAAGGCTGTGCGCCATCCGAAGGTGTCGGACATGATGCCGCCCAGTGAGGTTCCCAGCAGACCCCCAAGCGGGGTGCCGATCGAGAAGAACGCCAGGGCCGAGGCGCGCTTGTCCTTGGGCACATAGTCGGTGATCAGGGAGTGGGATGTCGGCGTGCAGCCGGCCTCGCCGACGCCCACGCCGACCCGCGCCAGGATCAGCTGAAAGAAATTGGCGGCGCTGCCGCAGGCGATGGTGAAGCCGCTCCAGACCGTCAGGGAGGCGGCTATGATCCAGACCCGGTTGAAGGATTCTGCAAGCCGGGCGATGGGAAGCCCCAGGACCGTATAGAATACGGCGAAGGCAAAACCGGTCATCAAGCCGATCTGCCAGTCCAGAATGTGCAGATCGTTCTTGATCGGCTCAGCCAGGATGGTGACGACCTGGCGATCCAGGAAATTGACCGTATAGACAGCCAGAAGCACGACGAGGGCGTAGCTGCGATAGGCAGGGGAAACCAGGGGCACGACGGGGTTGTCGTCGGAATGCCCCGGATCGCCAGACGTGCTGGCGCCATTCAGGGCCGGGGCTGAAGCCTCGGACATTCGCGGTTTCCTCTCTGTGCTTATACTCTTGCGTCTAATAGACGGTGGTTTTGTCCCTGCGCCAATAGGCTCAAGTGATCAAGGATAATGAATCTATGAATGACGCGATTGAACTGGTGATTGGAACCAAGGCCTGGTCCACCTGGTCCCTGAGGCCCTGGCTGGTTCTGGCGCGAACCGGAGCCGCATTCACGGAAACCCTCATCCCCCTCCGGCAGGAAGACAACATGACCCGGCAGGCCATCCTGCCTCACTCACCGTCAGGTCTTGTGCCGGCGCTGAAGACCGACGGCCTGGTGATCGTCGACTCCCTGGCGATCTGCGAGTTCCTTCACGAGCGGTTTCCAGCGGCCGATCTCTGGCCCCGGGACCCTGCCTTGCGGGCATTGGGGCGTTCCGCCGCTGCTGAAATGCATTCCGGCTTTGGGGCGCTTCGGTCCGAGTGCCCGATGGACCTCTGCGCTGCGCCGCACGCGAAGGAACTGTCTGAAGCCTGCCAGACCAATGTCAGCCGGATCGTGGAAATCTGGCGCGAATTGCTGGACCGTAGTGGCGGGCCCTTCCTGCTGGGGCAATGGAGCATTGCCGACGCCTTCTTCACACCGGTCGCCACGCGATTTCGCACCTATCAGATTGACCTGACCGCCGCCGGAGACACTGACAGCAGGGCCGCCCGATATGTGCAGTCTGTCCTGCAGGTTCCGGAGTTCCTGGCCTGGGAGTCTGCAGCCCGGGCCTAGTCCGGCCTTCCGCAAGGGCATGATTCAGATCAAGGCGCCTGCGGGCCAATGCCCCAGTCTGGCCGGGTCACAGTGTGGTCCGGTCACTTGCAAAATCTGTCTGATACAGCGCATCAAAAAGATATCGTTGCCCAGCATCAAGCCATGCAGATGGCGGCCGACCTGTTCCTGCGTATGACCTCGGGGCTGCTGGATGTCTTTGGCGGCGACGTCCTCAACGGCGTGGTTTTCCTGGCCATAGCCAGGGCCAATGTGCATCACCTGCCGTCGTGGGCAAAGATGGACGGCACGTCGGACGACGGCGTGTTCCAGGACTCCGAACGGCGCCCGATCAGCGTCCTGCGGATCGCCGACTCCCTCGGGCTCTCCTACGAAACCGTGCGCCGCCGGGTGAACCAGCTGGTCGCAGATGGGTATTGTCATCGGGTCGGACGCAATGGCGTCGTTGTGTCGGCCGACATCGTCCGGCGATCAGAGTTCAAACCCCTGGCGGCTGAAAGCCGGACCGCCGTCCGCGCCCTTGTGCGCGACGCTCACAGGTCCTCCGTGCTGGATGACGCCGCCTAGAGCACTACCCGCTCAGGGTGGTTCATCCTGAGTGGACAAGGATGGCCCTTACTCCAGATCGACGACCCTGTTGATCCCTGTCGGCTTGATTCGAACCGATCGGGACAGGGGCTGGGGGCCTCAGCGGGTCAGCAGGACAGCCGCCAGAACAAAGGCGCAGATCCAGACCGTCTCGGCGACCATCATGGCGACCGGCCTCCAGCCGACTGCCGCGACATCCTTGAACGAGGTCTTCATCCCAAGGGCTGCGATAGCCGTGACGAGGCACCAGCTTGAGAAGTCCTTGGCGAAGGTCCCGACCGGCTTGGGGATGAAGCCCAGGCTGTTGACCACCACCAGGGCGGCGAACCCGATCAGGAAGAGGGGCGGCATGGGAATCTTGCCGCCGCCTGCGCCGCCGGCGGCCCGGGCCGCAACAATGGAGATCCCGAAGACCACCGGGGCCAGCATGGCCACCCGGAGCAGCTTCACATAGGTGGCCACATCGCCTGCAGCGGGGGAAAAGGACACACCCGCCCCGACCACCTGGGCGACGTCATGGATGGTGCCGCCCAGGAAGACCCCGGCCTGACTGTCGGTCAATCCCAGTCTGTGAGCCAGGAGCGGATAGACGATCATGGCGACGGTTGAGAGGGCCGTTACCGTCACGACTGTCAGAATGGTGTCGCGCTCGCTGTCCTTGGTGCGGGGCAGGACCGAGGCTATGGCCAGGGCTGCAGAGGCGCCGCAGATGGCGACAGCCCCGCCGGACAGGACGCCAAAGGACCTGGATCGCCCCAGGCGCGGCGCCAGGAGCAGGCCAAGGCCGACAGTCGAAATCACGCCGCCAATGACCATGAGGATCGGAGCCGGGCCCAGGCTGATGATCTGCTCAGCGGTAACCCGCGCCCCCAGCAGGGCCACCCCCAGCCGCAGTATGGCCTTGGAAGAGAACTCGATCCCGGCGACGCAGCGGCCTTCCTCGTGCAGGAAGTGGAAGGTCATGCCGATCAGCAGGGAAAACAGCATGACCGGCGCGCCATAGTGCTGGGAGAGCCAGGTCGCCGCCGTGCCAATGGTCAGGGCGACGACGCAGCCTGGATAGACCGCCTGGAACGTCTCCACGAGGGAACGCTTTCTTGCCGCAGGCGCCGCGACCTCCGGCACGCCCTCCATGCCGTCAAAGGACCGGAACATGGCGTGGGCCTGGGCGGCGTCGGTATCCAGGTCGCTTGCCATCGGTCAGGGAGCTCCGAATCTGAACAGATCGGAATTCCTATCAGAAAAAGTCCGGGCCTTGTCAGTTCAGCTATTCGCCCTTTAGCCCCGCATAGGCCGCCAGGGCCCGCTTGCGGGCAATGTCATGGTCGACGACGGGTCTGGGGTAGTTGAAGCCCAGCCGGACATTGGCCCGGGACAGGATCTCTGGCGGCGCCAGCCAGGGTGTATGGATCAGCTTGGGCGGCAGGAACCGCAGTTCCGGAACCCACTTCTGGACATAGCGACCGGCGGGGTCGAATTTGGCGCCCTGGGCCATGGGGCTGAAAATGCGGAAATAGGGGGCGGCGTCAGCGCCTGATCCTGCAACCCACTGCCAGTTACCCGGATTGGAGGCTGGATCGGCGTCCACCAGGGTGTCCCAGAACCACTGTTCCCCCCGCCGCCAGTCCACCATCAGGTGCTTGGTCAGGAACGAGGCTACGACCATGCGTACCCGATTGTGCATCCATCCGGTGGTCCACAGCTGGCGCATGCCGGCGTCGACAATGGGATAGCCGGTCTCGCCCCGGGTCCAGGCCTGGAAACCCGCCTCGTCATCCCGCCAGGGGAAGGGGTCAAAGGCCGGATTGAAGTTGCGGCTCGCCAGGTCTTCGTGGCGGTTGGCGATCTGGGTGTTGAATTCCCGCCAGCCCAGCTCGGCCATGAATTTCTCGGCCTGGGCTTCGGGCGCCGCGCCGCGATGGATCGCCCCCAGTGCCGCCCGCCAGCAGGCCTTTGGACTGATTTCGCCAAAGTGCAGGTGCGGGGAGAGCAGCGAGGTGCCCCTGACCGCCGGAATGTCCCGATCCTGGCCATAGGCGCCAAGGGCCTGATCGACAAAATCGGTCAGGCGGCGGGCGGCTGCGCCTTCGCCCGGCGACCAGTCGGAAAATCCGGCGGACCAGTCGGGCCTGGTCGGGTGCAGCCCCCAGCTTTCCAGCGCCTCCGACCTTGGCCAGTCCTGCGGCGCAGGCAGGGCGTCCGGAGCGGGAACATGCAGTCCGGCGTCGATCTGGCTGCGGGCGGCCCGCCAGTAGGGGGTGAAGACGCTGAAGGCGCCGCCAGCCTTGGTCAGGGCGCTGTCCGGCGCGAGGAGGTGGCTGCCATTGAAGCGCCTGGCTTCGCAGTCCAGGTCCTTCAGCCGGTCGGCCAGTTCGCGGTCGCGATGCTCGACTCTTGGATCAAAGACGGCGTTGAACAGGACTTCGGACGCGTCGGTTTCCCCGGCGAGGTCCAAAAGGATGTCGGCGGCGATCCCCCGGCGAAGAATCAGTCCTGAGCCCCTGGCGCGAAGGTCGGCGGCCAGGGATGTGAGGGATTTGTCCAGCCACCAAAGGGCTGCTGCGCCCATGGGCCTGATGCCGGGCGTTTCATCCAGGACATAGACAGGCAGGATCGGGCGCTGGGTCTTGAGGGCCGCCGCGATGGCGGGATTGTCAGAAAGCCGCAGGTCGCGGCGAAACCACAGGATGACAGGACGCATGTCTGATCCATGTGGGAAGGCGGGGGTTTAATCTAGCCCCATTCCTCGCGGGCGCCGGATCTGCGCACGGCTCCGGCGCTTGAAGCGCTGGGCTCCCAGATGGGCTCGGGCAGAGCCTTGGCGTAGACCCAGCCCTGACCCAGATTGACCCCCAGGGACTTGACCAGATCTGCGGTCTCCCGGGTTTCGATCATTTCGGCGATGGTGGACATGCCAAGCTCGGCGCACAGCTGGACCACATGCTTGACGATGACCGCGTCCCGGGACCCGGCCGCCATGGTCTGAATGTAGCGGCCATCGATCTTGACGAAATCGACCTCGAGCTTGCGCAGATAGTCCAGGGACGCCGCGCCGGCGCCGAAGTCATCCAGGCAGACCACGTGACCCAGGGCTCGCAACTGGGTGATCAGCTGGTTGGCCCGGTCCAGGTCATCGATCAGCCGGGTTTCGGTGATTTCCAGCAGCATGCGCGGTCGCATGCTGGGGGTCAGGGCGGTGACTCCCACCAGATCATCGAAGAAGCGCGGCAGCATCAGCGAATGGGCGCTGATATTGGCGGCGATCTTGGTGCCCTTGGGCGCCGTCATCAGAGCCTTCTGGACACCCTTGACCACGGCCATGTCGAATTCGGAGATCAGCTCCAGCTCTTCCGCCAGCCGGATGGTGTCGGCCGGGCTGGCGTTGGCCTCGAAGCGGGCCAGGGCTTCGAAGTGGTGCAGCTTGGTGTCGGACAGGGAGACCACAGGCTGGTAGGCCAGCTGGAAGGCGCTGTCGGCCAGAATGCTCTTGAACCGGGTGGTTTCGCGGACGGTCTGCTCGACAGCAGCGCCAAAGCCCTTGGCGGCGGCCTCGGGGCCGTCCTCGAGATAGCGGTCCAGGGCGTAGCGCATGGCCCGCATGTTCTGCGAGACCGAGCCAGCAGTCAGGGGCAGCTGGGCGGTCTGCGGCTTTACCGCTCCACCTGTGGCCTGACCCAGGCGCTCTTCGAGGCGCTGGTTGGATGAGGTGGCCGGGCGGACCAGGGCGAAGCGGTCCTGGGCGATTTCGGCGGCGCCCAGGCCGGCATAGGATTCGGCCCTGAGGGTCGCGGCCATGCGCTTGCGGGCCTGTTCGGCGGCCTCGGGCGAAAGGCTCGACAGGGAGTCGGCAAGGCCATTCATTTCCACCAGGTCCAGCCGCAGGGCCAGACCCGCGCGATCGGCCTCGGCCAGCATCTGTGTCGCGGCGGTGGTGAAATTCTCGGGCGCCATCAGGGCGCCGGTCTGGGGCGCCACCTGGTCCATGCCGCCAGGTGCGCCAAGGCTGAGGGCGCAGGACACCCGGTCACCCAGCTGGGGCAGGCGGAAGACCGACAGGGATCCATAACGGGTCAGGCGGCCGGCCTTGGGCGACTTCAGGGTCACCCGCAGGGGACCCTGGCGTTCGCCAGGCTGCAGTCCGGCGAGCAGGGCGCTCAGCAGATCGGCGTCATCATCGCCGACCAGGCTTTCCCAGCGCTTGCCGATCAGGGCAGTGTCACTGAGGCCGGTGAGGCGCTCGGCGGCGCCCAGGGCGAAGGTGATCTCGCCCTGGTTGGTCACTTCGAAAACCAGATCAGCACCCGCGAAAGCCAGGCCCAGAAGGCGGACTGTCGGGTTCGGATCATGGATGTCTTGCGCGGGCGGCATGAGCACACCCTAGGCGCCGAAGGTTAAGGTCCCACAACCAAGAATGACTTTTAACCGAGGTGATTGGCGCCAGGCGCTATCGACGGCGCAGCGGGGTTTGGGTAAGTCTCAGGCGCCCTGGGGACATGGCGGAACTGGTAGACGCAAGCGACTTAAAATCGCTCGGAGTAATCCGTCCGGGTTCGACCCCCGGTGTCCCTACGGGCGCCCGCCCGTGGCCGGCGCGGGTTTTGGCGGGGCCTTGAACAGCCGTCCCTTTTTCAGGGCCTCGACAATGTCGGACAGGGCCACAGGGATCAGGAACCAGGGCTCGATGCAGTAGCGCTCGAACAGGCGCTTCGGGTCATGAAACAGGCGGTAGAGCCATTCCAGGCCGGCCCGACCCATCCAGCGCGGCGCGGCCGACTGGACGCCCGCCTCATAGTCAAAGGCCGCTCCCACATTGAAAGTCACGCAGTTGGGCAGGTGTTCGGTATTGGCCAGGAGCCAGGCTTCCTGCCGCGGCATGCCCATGCCGACGAACAGGATCTGGGGGGCGAAGTCAGCAATGTCGGCGAGGATTGCGGCATTGTCCGCAGAGCCCGGCGTCGCATCAAAATAGCCGTCCCGGGTGCGCAGGGTCACCCTGGGATAGGCCTCCTTCAGGCGTTGGGCGGCCTGATCGGCCACGCCCGGGGCGCCGCCAAGATAATAGACCTTCCAGCCCTCCCTCTGGGCCAGGCTCCAGAAGTGCTCGCGCCAGTCCAGATAGGTGCAGCGGTGGAAGGGGCGGGCGTGCAGGCCCAGGATCCGGGTGAAAAGGATCATCGGGGTGGAGTCGACCTCGATCAGGTCGGCCATCTCGCAGAATTTGGCGAAGTCGGGATTCTTCCGGGCCAGATAGACCCCATGCAGATTGTAGTTGGCCACGCAGAAGGACTCGCCGGCCTCGATGGCCGACTGGACCTGAAGCATGACTTCCTCTGGCCGGACCAGATCCATGTCGACGCCCAGGGCGCGGACCCGCTCACGCAGGCGCCGGCTCTTGCGGAAAGGCGTACGCTCGGCCTTGCGACGACTGCGGTCGGCCCGACGCTGACTGGTCCTGCGGTCAATCACCGCCATCCAAGGAAATCCCATGCACCAAAAAGGTAAGATGATGCCTTGGTAGGGGCGGGGGCTTTAAATATTCACTAGCGTTACCGCTCACATCAATCCCAGGGCCTTGAAACTGGCCACCCCCTGCCGGCCGACCACCAGATGGTCGTGGACGGCGATGCGCAGGGCCTTGGCAGCGTCGAGAATCTCCCGCGTCATGCTGATGTCGGCGCCTGAGGGGGACGGATCGCCCGAGGGGTGATTGTGCACCAGGATGACGGCGCTGGCCGCCAGCTCCAGGGCCCGGCGCAGGATTTCCCGGGGATAGGCCGGGGCGTGGTCCACCGTGCCCTGATGCATGACCTCATCGGCGATCAGCTGGTTCTTCTTGTCCAGGAACAGGACCCGGAACTGCTCGCGGCTCTCGTGAGCCATGGCCAGGCGGACATAGGCGTGAAGCTGGGAGGATGAGGTAATGACCGTGCGCCGGGCCACTTCCTCGCGACCCATGCGGACGGCGGCCTCGTGGGCGAGCTTGAGGTCCAGGGCCACGGTCTGGCCGACCCCGGCCACCGATTTCAGCTCGGACAGGCTGGCGGCCATGACCCCGGTCATCGATCCGAACCTGGTCAGAAGGGCCTTGGCCAGGGGTTTGACGTCGCCGCGGGGCAGGCTGCGGAAGAGGTATAGCTCCAGCAGTTCATAGTCGGGAATGGCGGCGAAGCCTCCCTCGGCGGCGCGGTCCCGCAGCCGGTCGCGATGGCCCAGATAGTGAGGTTTCTCCGGCGCGACGAAACCCCAGGGGCCACCAAGATCTGCAAATTCAACGTCCATGCGCTTGCCTTGCGTAAGGTTGATCGCCTATGTGTTCACCATGTGTTCTTTCTTGGCAAGGGGGCGATTTTGATGGTGGCGCAGATTGCTCTGTTTCGCGCCCTGAATGTCGGCGCCGCCAACCGCATCGCCATGAAGGACCTGGCTGGTGTGTTTGAGGAGATTGGCCTTGGTCCTGCCAGGAGCCTGCAGGCGGCGGGCAGCTTTGTGTTCGCTGGCCACGGCGCAGCTGCCGAGATTGAGGTGGCTCTTGAGACCCAGTTGCTGGTCAGCTTTGGCATTCGGACCACAGCCTTTGTCAGAAGCCAAGCCGACTGGCTTTTGGGTTTAGCAGGCAATCCCTTCGCTGAAGCTGCGCAGGTCGCTCCTGACAGGCTGATGCTGCTGACCTTGAAATCTGGGCCAGCGACCGCAGCAAACGACGCCCTGTCTGCCGCCGCCCGTGACGGGGAACTCTGCCATGTGGGCGCCAGCTTCGCCTATGTTTTCTACCCTCTGGGGGCAGGCAGGTCTCGGCTGACGCCAAAAACCATCGACCGGTGTCTTGGGGCTCCATCAACGGCGCGCAACTGGAACTCAGCGCGGAAGCTCGCAGAGATGGCAGAGGTCAGCTAGCGCAGCAGGTCCACCTTCACGGCATTGTCGTCCGAATTGCGGTCGATGCGCTTGTTGTAGGGATCCAGGCCCGCGAACTTCGGCAGCTTGTCGACGATCACCGTAACGGTCTGGGCACCAGAGCGCAGGGGCCGACGGTGGAAGTAGAGGACGTCCTTGTCCACAAAGGCCTTGTCGCCGGGTTTTGCGTTGAAGGCGCCAATGTCGAAGACCTCATAGGTCAGGGGGGCCGGGGTCTCCTTGCCCTTGCCATCGGCATAGGCCTTCCTGGCGTCCACGGTCAGGGTCAGGTCATAGCGGCCGTCGGGGCGTTTGCGGGCGGTCGCCGACTTGGTCTTCAGGTCATAGAGGGTGATTTTCTCGAAGAGGTCGGTGATCAGTTCCTGGGCCTGGGCGTCTGACCCGGCCTCATGCCGCAGGGCGTCCACCAGGTCCTGGGACCGGGGATAGGGTGCGCCCTTGAAGGCATGGTCGGCCAGCAGTTTGCGAAGGGCTGCATTGACCGTGTTCTCGCCCAGCTGGTCGCGCAGCAGGTACATGACCAGGGATCCCTTGCGGTAGTGGATATAGCCCTGGTCCTCGACCCGGATGAGGGGCAGTTCCTCGACCACCTCGCCGCCGCGATTGCGCAGATAGCTGTCCAGCTCGCGTTTCAGAAACTTGCGTATGCCATTGGGACCATAGGTCTTTTCCATGACAATCAAGGCTGAATACTGGGCAAGGGTTTCCGACAGGACGGTCCCGCCTTGCATGTCGGCGCCGATGATCTGGTGGGCCCACCACTGGTGGCCCAGCTCGTGGGCGGTGATGTAGGTGTTATAGTCGATCTTGTCGGGCTTGGTCGGATCGGCCACGAAACCTATGCCCTCGGAATAGGGCATGGTGTTGGCGAAGGCCTGGGCGAACTGGGCATAATCCGGGAACTCGATGATCCGGGCCTGGTGGAACTGGTAGGGACTGAAATTGGCCTGGTAATAGTCCAGTCCCGTCTCCATGGCCTTGAGCATCCGGTCGACATTCCAGGGGTGCTGGGGGTCGTAATAGACCGCCAGCTCGACGCCCTTGTGCATGACCTTGCGCACCGCATAGCGGGCCGACTGGATGGAGAAGAAGTTCAGAACCGGCGCGTCGGTCTTGAAGACAGCGGTGCGGCGTCCGTCCTTTGTCACGTCGGAAACCAGATAGCCGGGGGCTATGGGGGTCTGGTCAGCGTCGGTGGTGATGGCGATCCGGGCGTTCACCCAGTCGGAATTGCCCACATAGTTCTTCGCCTGGGCGGCGCGGTCCTCAAGCTTTGGGGGGCGGAGTTCGGACGGCAGGCCATACTTGCGACGCTTGGCCCGGTCCTGCAGCAGCTGGCCCCGGCTCATGCCGATGATGGGCGCGAACTGGAAGTTGTTCACGAAGGTCCCGTTGTCGACCACCGTGGTGATGTTGCCCGAGTTCTTGAAGCCCCGCTGGGCGATTTCGGTCTCGAAGGTCAGGGTTGCTGCGGCTCCGGTCGCCAGGGGCCGGGCCAGGGTAAAGATGCGGTAGTTGTACCGGTCAAAGCTCTTGGAGACCTTGCCGCCGGTCAGGGCCAGTTGCAGGACCTTGACGTCCCGATCGACCCGAACGTGAACGTCCCTGAGCGGCGCGCCGGTGCGGTTGACCAGGGTATAGGCCCCGCTCGTGGTCATGCGCGGAGCGTGGGGGTAGAGGTCGACCCGCATGTCGACATCGGTGATCGACGGCTGGGGAACGGTCTGGAACTTCAGCAGGGCCTTCTCATAGTCGGCTAGGTATTCATCTTCGGAAATGGCAGTACGGTATTCGTTCCAGATGTTCGTATTGGTGTAGATGAAGCCGCCCAGACCCATGGCGCTGACCACGGCCAGACCGGCGATCAGGCCTGCGGGGCCCATGAGCTTGCCGGGCAGGCGCTTCAGGCGCGGGACGAAGCGGGTCTCTGTTCCGCGACGCCACAGGCCATAGCTGAGCACCAGCAGCAGGATGGCGATGGCCGACCAGTAGGCCCTGAACCAGGCTGCGAAGACGCCAAAGTCCCCCTGGCCGTTCATGTCCGACAGGGCGACGGGCGGTGAACTGCCGAAAATGTAGAGGTTATGGTCAAAGCCGATGCGGCCAAGGGTCAGGGTGGCGATCAGGTAGAGCACCATGGCGCCCCAGCCGATGAACTTGTGCGGGGATATGGCCTGCAGGAAGATGGCCAGGACGCCCACAAGGGCCCAGTCAATGGCGTTGGGGATGATGTACCAGACCAGGTACCGGTCCAGATGGATGTCGGTAAATCCCTGACCCAGCTGGACCAGAATGCCGGCCAGGGCGCTGACGACCAGGGTGGAAAACAGGACCAGGATCAGGGCCAGGGTCTTGGGCAGGAGAAAGGTCCAGTCGGGGGCCGCCGTGGCGTCGATGATCTCGTGGGTCTTGCGGTCGCGATCGCGCCAGACAAGCTCACCGGCATAGTAGATGGCGATGATCATCACCATGAAGGTGAAGGCGCCGTTCAGGGTGGTGATCACCCACTTGGTCACTGGGTAAAGGGCCGAACCACCGATCTCTGCGCCCAGGATCAGGCCGCCCAGGGCGTTGAACAGGCCCATGAACAGCAGGACGATGAAGGCCGGGCTCTTGAAGACCTGACCCATTTCGAACCGGGCCCGCCAGAAGAGCTGGGTCCAGCCGGCATGGGCGCCAAAGCTGGGGGCGGGCAGGCGTCCGGCCAGGGGGGCGGGGGGAAGGTCTGCGGCCCTGGGCGTCCTGCCCTTGTCGCGGATTCCTGACGCCTCGAAGCGGAATATGGACCAGGCCATGGCCAGCATGGCGAAGGCCACGCCCACCCAGATCAGGCGGTTGTAGAGCAGGGCGCCTTCAATGGCCGGCCGGATGGTGTTGGCGTCGGACGCCGTGAAATAGCGGACGGCAGATCCATAGGCGGCCAGGCCGAAGGGCTCGAGATAGGCTGCGACCTTGCGCAGTTCCGGATCACGGGTGACGGCGTTGAACACCACATAGAGCACCAGGAATCCGGCGACGCCCAGATAGGTGGTCATCATCGACCGGGTGAGGGTCGCAAGGGCGAAGAAGATGGCGCTGACCAGGAAGAGGCCAGGCAGGGCAAGCCAGAAATAGGCGAAGGCATAGTCAGCCAGCCGGTTGGGGCCCAGGGTCTCGGCGTCGACCCAGGGCATGAGCGAGCCGACAAATATGCCAAGAGGCACAGCCAGATAGGCCAGGGCCACGGCGATGAAGGCGCCGGTGAACCGGCCGAACAGATAGTCGAACTTGCGGACCCGGGTGGAATGGATGATCGGGCCGAACCCGGTCTCGTCATCGCGCACCACCACATTGGCCACAAAGGCCGTGGAGGCGAACATGAAGAACAGGGTCATGATCAGGCTGGTCTCGGCGATCGCCTGGGGCCCGTTCTTGTGGATGTTTCCCCCCGACCCGATGCTGATCTGGTCGACGGTCACTGATCCGAAGACCAGCAGGAAGAAGATCAGGGCGACGACGGCGAAGACCGGTTGGCGCAGCTGGTAGCGCAGCTCGAAGGCGGCGATTTTGGCGAACATGGGTCGGGCCTCAGGCTGCGCGGCGCGAGGCGGTGAGGGTGGAGAAGTAGACGTCTTCCAGCCCGCCCTCGATGGCCGTGAAGTCCTTGCCGGGCGAGGCGTCGCTCAGCACGTGGACCACGGTCTGGCCGGCGGCCAGGCGGCTGGAAATCACCTGATGCTCCTGGCGGCAGGCCTCGAGGTCAGCCTTGGCGATGGTCCGCTTCCAGACCTTGCCCTTCAGCTCTTCGATCAGGGCGGCTGGCGATCCCTGGCGCAGGATCTTGCCCCCGGCCAGCACGGCCATGCGCGGGCAGAGCTCGGACACGTCTTCCACAATGTGGGTCGACAGTATGACCACAACATTCTCGCCGATCTCGGCCAGCAGGTTGAGGAAACGGTTGCGCTCTTCGGGGTCGAGGCCGGCGGTGGGCTCGTCGACAATGATCAGTTGCGGGCGGCCGATCAGGGCCTGGGCGATGCCGAACCTCTGGCGCATGCCGCCGGAATAGCCGGCCACGGCCTTCTTGCGGACCTCCCACAGATTGACCTGAACCAGCAGGGATTCGACCGTTGTCTTGCGGTCGGCGGCCGAGGCAATGCCCTTCAGCACCGCCATATGGTCCAGCATGTCATAGGCCGAGACCCGCGGATAAACCCCGAAGTCCTGGGGCAGATAGCCCAGGGTCTGGCGAAGCTTTTCCGGCTCGGCGATGACATCCAGGTCGCCAAAGGTGATGGAGCCCGAGGTCGGCGTCTGCAGGGTGGCGATGGACCGCATCAGGGTCGATTTGCCGGCCCCATTTGGCCCCAGCAGACCGAACATGCCCTTCTCGACCTCAAGGTCGACGCCATCCAGGGCGCGCACGCCATTGGGATAAATGTGGGTCAGGTTCTTGATCGACAGCATGGAAGGCCCCTTTGGAGGCGACCATGCTGACCCGGCGGCAAGGGTCGGCGCAAGTTAGGGTTCTGTAACCTACCCGCGGGAGGGCGCGATCGCCTAAGCGCTGATCACCGGCGGCTTGAACAGGTCCTGGCCCGAGACCGTGAAGATCTCATAGCCGGTCTCGGTGACGCCCACCGAATGCTCGCACTGGGCCGAGAGGGACTTGTCCCGGGTCACCGCCGTCCAGCCGTCGGCCAGCAGCTTCACCTGGTGTTTGCCCAGATTGACCATGGGTTCGATGGTGAAGAACATGCCGGGCTTGAGCAGCTCGCCCGTACCCTTCTGGCCGAAGTGCAGGATGTTGGGGGCGTCGTGGAACACCCTGCCCAGGCCATGGCCGCAGAAGTCGCGGACCACCGAGCAGCGCTGGGCCTCAACATAGGTCTGGATGGCCGCGCCGATGTCGCCGGTCCGGGCGCCGGGCTTCACCGCCGCCAGGCCGCGCGCCATGGCTTCATAGGTCACATCGATCAGACGCTTGGCCCGGGGGGCTATGGGCCCCACGCCATACATGCGGCTGTGGTCGCCGTGCCAGCCGTCGACAATCAGGGTGACGTCGATATTGGCGATGTCGCCTTCCCGCAGGGCCCGTTCTGACGGAATGCCATGGCAGACCACGTGATTGACCGAAATGCAGACCGTCCGGGTATAGCCGCGATAGCCCAGGCAGGCGGGCAGGGCGCCGTGATCCAGGATGAATTCCCGGGCCAGCCGGTCCAGCTCATCGGTTACCACGCCCGGCTGGACGTAGGGGGTCAGCATGTCCAGGCACTCGGCCGCCAGCTTGCCGGCCACCCGCATGCCCTCAAAGCCCTCGGGGCCGTGAACCTTGACCCGGCCGGTGCGGTGCTCGGCTTCGAGAACGTCGGTCATGGACATGGTAAGGTCTCCGATAGCCTAGGGTCGATCCCGCCAGGGCAGGGGGCGGACGACCGTGATCGCCTGCGGGGTTATTTCACAATCATAGCACAAAACCTCAACACCGGAATTGGCGGCGCGGGTTAGGGCGTCGGCGAACACCGGATCCAGCTCCGCACACGCCGCAAACTCAGTGCAATCCATTCTCTGCACTACAAACAGCGCCACAGCCCGATCCCCGGCGGCGACCATGGCCTCCAGTTCCTTCAGGTGCTTTGACGAGCGCGCCGCCACGCAGTCGGGGAATTCGGCCAGGCCCGGGGTGCGCATGAGGTGGCAGTTCTTGATTTCCAGCCAGCAGGGTGGGCGACCCTCGGCTTCCAGCAGGAAGTCCACCCGGCTGTTGGTCCCGTACTTCACCTCGCGGCGGTGGGAGGTGTAGCCGGTCAGTTCGGGGATGGCGTCCTGGGCCAGGGCCTCGGCCACCAGTCGGTTGGGATGCATGGTGTTGATCCCCACCAGGCCGCCATCCACATCGACCAGTTCCAGGGTCCAGGCCAGCTTACGCTTGGGGTCGGGGGATTTTGACAGCCAGACCGTCAGGCCCGGCATGTTCAGGCCCAGCATGGCGCCGGGATTGGGGCAGTGAACAGTCAGCTCGGTCCCGTCATCCAGCACGACGTCGGCCAGGAAACGCTTGTAGCGCTTGATCAGGCGGCCCCGGACGAGGGGGATTGGGAAGTCCATCCCGCCCCTAAACCTTCGCCCCCCGCAGGGACTCCTCGAAATAGGCGATGGTTTTCGCCAGGCCCTCGCGGAGCTCGATGGTCGGGCGCCAGCCCAGGATGTCCTGCGCCTTTGTGATGTCCGGCTGGCGCTGGGTGGGGTCGTCGGAGGGGAGGGGCTGGAAGGTCAGTTTGGACTTAGCCCCGGTCAGATCGATCACCAGTTCGGCCAGTTGGCGGATGGTGAATTCGCTGGGGTTGCCGATATTGATCGGGCCGGGGACTTCGGGGCCCGTGGCCATCATGCGGATCAGGGCCTCGACCAGATCATCCACATAGCAGAAGGACCGCGTCTGCTGGCCTTCGCCATAGATGGTGATGTCCTGACCGGCCAGGGCCTGGACGATGAAGTTGCTGACCACCCGGCCGTCGTCGGGGCGCATGCGCGGGCCATAGGTGTTGAAGATCCGCACCACCTTGCCGTCCAGTTTGTGCTGGCGGACATAGTCGAAGACCAGGGTCTCGGCGCAGCGCTTACCCTCGTCATAGCAGGAGCGCAGGCCGATGGGGTTCACATTGCCCCAGTACTCTTCCACCTGGGGATGGACGGTAGGGTCGCCATAGACCTCGGAGGTCGAGGCCTGGAGCATCTTGATCTTCAGGCGCTTGGCCAGGCCCAGCATGTTGATGGCGCCGATGACGCTGGTCTTGGTGGTGGCCACCGGGTCGTGCTGGTAGTGGATGGGCGAGGCCGGGCAGGCCAGATTGTAGATCTCGTCGACCTCCACGTAGAGCGGGAAGGTCACGTCGTGACGCATGAGCTCGAAGGACCTGTGCCCCAGCAGATGGGCGATGTTCCGCCGCGACCCGGTGAAGAAGTTGTCGACGCAGAGAACCTCATGGCCCGCCGCCAGCAGGCGGTCGCACAGGTGCGACCCCAGAAAGCCGCCGCCGCCGGTGACGAGAATGCGTTTGGGGCCGTCCATGTTGCGAGTCACCTTGGTGAGGGTTGGCAGGAGGGGACAGCGTCCAGCCGGGATAGGCAAGACTCAAGCCACAGGATAGATCACAGGCTTTCGTGGCGATGGAGCAGGATGATGAGCGGGACCGGCGGAATTACTGTGGTCACGGCGGCCGTCCTGATCATCGGCGATGAGATCCTGTCGGGGCGCACACAGGACACCAATATGCGCGACATCGCCAGGTATCTGGGGGTGCACGGGGTGGACCTTTGCGAAGCGCGCACCGTCCCCGACATCATGGAAGAAATCATCGCGGCCCTGAACGCCCTGCGTGAGCGCTATGACTATGTGATCACCACGGGGGGCATTGGCCCGACCCATGACGACATCACCGCCGACGCTGTGGCCGCGGCCTTTGGCGTCGAGCTGGAAGAGCATCCCGATATCCTGGCCATGATGACTGCGCGCTGGGCCCCTGAACTGAACATCGCCCGCCGCCGCATGGCCCGGGTTCCGGTGGGGGGAGATCTGGTGAAGAACCCTGTCCAGGGCCCGCCCGGCTTCACCATCGGCAATGTATTCGTCCTGGCTGGCGTGCCGGTGATCATGCGCGGCATGCTGGAAGATGTCGGCCCCCGCATGCGGACCGGCGCGGTGGTGCTGTCGCGGACCGTCCGGGTCGAGGGCTCGGGCGAGGGCGCCATAGCCGCGCCGCTGGAAGCGGTCGCCAAGGCGCATCCGGACATGAGCCTGGGCAGCTATCCTTTCTTTACAGAGGGACTTTATGGCTCGAACCTGGTTCTCCGGGGCCGGGACGCCGATGAACTCGAGGCGACGGTTGCGGAACTGATAGGCGCACTGACGGAGGCCGGAATCCCCGGTGCGAAGGAAGTCGTGGCGGCTTGAAGTCGCGATCTACAGGAAGCGAACGGCGGTTTTGACAGTCTATCCAGTCATCATGTGCGGCGGGGCAGGGGTTCGGCTCTGGCCGACCTCGCGCGCTGACCGACCCAAGCCCTTCGCAAGACTGGTCGGCGAGGTCTCCAGCTTCCAGGACACGGTGGCCCGGGTTGCGCCCCTTGGCCCCGTCCTTGTGGTGGGCGGAATCGCCCATGCCGCATTGATCGAAGGCCAGATGGCGGGCCTGGGGGTCGAGGGTCACGTGATCCTTGAACCAGCGCCGCGGGATTCCGCGGCGGCCATGGCGGCGGCAGCGCTGGCGGTTCTGCGGGATGACCCGGCGGGCATCATGGTGGTGGTCTCGGCCGACCATTATGTGCCTGACGCCGAGGCCTTCCGGGTTGCTGTGACCGAAGCCGTCGAAGCCGCAAAGATCGGCCGGATCGTCACCCTTGGCGTCAGGCCCACCGGACCCTCGACGGCCTTTGGCTATATCCAGACAGCGCCGGGCCCGGGGGTTCACGCCGTCCAGGCCTTTGTGGAGAAGCCTGACGAGGTGCGCGCCGCCGAATACGTGAAGGCCGGCTATCTCTGGAACAGCGGCAATTTCGTCGTTCCGGCCCGGACCCTGGTGGACGAACTGGAGCGTTTCGCCCCCGACGTGCTGGCGGGTGTGAAGGCGGCGGTGGATGCGGGCGAGATGGTGGGCTCGGCCTATGTGCTGGGCGCGCCCTTCCTGCAGACCCCCAGGATTTCCATCGACTATGCGGTCATGGAGCGCACGGCCCGGGCCATGGTCCTGCCGGTGGACTTCACCTGGGCGGATGTGGGCGCCTGGGACGCGGTCCTGGGCCTGTCGCCCCGGGACGATGACGGCAACAGCCTGCAGGGCGATGTGGTGGCCATGGACACGGCCGGGAGCCTGATCCGCGCTGCGCCGGGGGTTCAGGTCATGGCCCTGGGCCTGACCGACCTGGCCATCATCGCCGAGGATGGCAAGGTTCTGGTCTGCGACCTGGGCTCGGCCCAGTCGGTGAAGGCTGGTCATGACATACTGAACAGCCGGCCCGCGCCCGGATTTGAAACCCTGGCCCAGGCCAGCGCCTGGTATGACCAGTGGCTGCGCACCGCCGCCCTGCCGCTCTGGTGGACCATGGGCGCTGACCACGAGATCGGCGGCTTTCTGGACGCACTGACCACCAATGGTCGGCCATTGAAGGCTAACCGGCGCGGCCGGGTCCAGGGACGGATGATCTTCTGCTACGCCCTGGCCGGTCTTCTGGGCTGGGAAGGCCCCTGGCGACAGGCGGCGCGGCATGGCCTGGACTTCACCCTCGAAAAATTCACCCGACCTGACGGTCTGCTGCGGGCCCTGGTCTCGGAAGAAGGGGTGGCCCTCGACTCCAATCCGGCCATCTATGATCAGGCCTTCGCCCTGCTGGGCATGGCCACCCTCCAGCTTGTTGACCCCGACTGGACCGATCTGCCCAAGCTGGCGGCGAAAATCCGGCAGGGTCTGGAAAAGATGCGCCATCCGGTGGGCGGCTTCCGGGAAAACGGCGACCACCCCTTCCAGGCCAATTGCCACATGCACTTGCTGGAGGCGGCCCTGGCCTGGGAAGAGGCCGGCGACGCAAGCTGGGCGCCCCTGTCCGACGAGATTGCTCAGCTTGCCCTGGGAGCCTTCATCGACCACCGCGGCGTCCTGACCGAGTTCTTCGACGAGAACTGGGATCGCGCTCCGGGCGATGATGGCCGGCTGGTGGAGCCGGGCCATCAATTCGAGTGGGCTGGCCTGCTGGATCGGTGGGGGCGTCGCCGTGGCCGTTCGGACGGCCAGATCGCCGCCCGGGCTCTCTATGAGGCCGGTCGGGCTGGCGTGGACGCGAATCGCGGCTGCGCCATCAATGCCTTGTGGGATGACCTCAGCGTCCGCGACGCCAATGCCCGTCTCTGGCCGCAGACCGAGCACCTGAAGGCCGCCCTGATGTTCGGTGAGCCAGAAGAAGCCCTTGCCGCCGCCAATTGTCTCAAAACCTACCTCGAAACCCCCGCCCTGGGGGCATGGAGAGACAAGATGCGCGTCGATGGCGGCTTCATCGACGAGCCGGCTCCCGCTACGTCACTTTACCACGTCATGGCTGTGTGCCGGGTTTTGTTCGAAATATCCCCACCTCCGACGAATTAGGTGGTCGGAATCCGGCGTGGGGATTGCTATGGCAGACCCAAGTTTTTGCGATTTGCGTCATTAAGAAACACGGGGCCCCCGGAGCTTTTCATCCAGGGCCCTGCTGGGAGCTTTTAGCATCTATGCCGACGACAACGATTCCGGGCCTCAATCCTGCCCCGACCAAACACGCCAAACTCATCGCCTGGGTCGCAGAGGTCGCTGCTCTGACCCAGCCAGCCAGGGTGCATTGGTGTGACGGATCGCAGGAGGAATGGGAGACCCTGACCTCGGAACTGGTCAAGGGCGGCACGCTGAAGCAGCTCAATCCCGAGAAGCGCCCCAACTCGTTCTGGGCGGCTTCGGATCCCAAGGACGTGGCCCGGGTCGAGAGCCGCACCTTCATCTGCTCCAAGGACCCGGCCGACGCCGGTCCGACCAACAACTGGCTCGACCCCGTTGAAATGCGCGCCGACCTGCAGGGCCTGTTCAAGGGCTGCATGGCTGGCCGGACCATGTATGTCTGCCCGTTCAGCATGGGCCCCCTGGGCTCGAAGATCAGCCAGCTGGGCGTCGAAATCACCGACAGCGCCTATGTGGCCATTTCCATGCGGGTCATGACCCGCATGGGCAAGGGCGCCTTGGAAGAGCTGGGCGAGGACGGCTTCTTCGTCCCGGCCCTGCACTCGGTCGGCATGCCGCTGGCCGCCGGTCAGGCCGATGTGGCCTGGCCCTGCAATGAGATCAAATACATCGTCCACTTCCCGGAAAGCCGGGAAATCTGGTCCTATGGCTCAGGCTATGGCGGCAACGCACTGCTGGGCAAGAAGTGCTTCGCCCTGCGCATCGCCTCGGTCATGGCCCGCGATGAGGGCTGGTTCGCCGAGCACATGCTGATCCTCAAGCTGACCTCGCCTGAGGGCCAGTCGCGCTATGTGGCCGCCGCCTTCCCCAGCGCCTGCGGCAAGACCAATATGGCCATGCTCCAGCCGACCCTGAAGGGCTGGAAGGCCGAGACCATCGGCGACGACATCTGCTGGATGCGGTTCGGCGATGACGGCCAGCTTTACGCCATCAATCCTGAGGCCGGCTTCTTCGGCGTGGCCCCTGGCACCGGCGTGGAAACCAACAAGAACGCCGTCGACGCCCTATACGCCAACAGCGTCTTCACCAATGTGGCCCTGACCCCGGACGGCGACGTCTGGTGGGAAGGCCTGACCAAGACGCCTCCTGCCAATCTCACCGACTGGAAGGGCCGTCCCTGGACCCCGGAAAGCGGCGAGCCGGCGGCCCACCCCAATGCCCGCTTCACCGTGCCGGCCTCGCAGTGCCCGGTCATTGCGCCGGAATGGGAAGATCCCAAGGGCGTGCCGATCTCGGCCATACTGTTCGGCGGTCGACGCGCCAGCGCCGTGCCTCTGGTCACCGAAGCCTTTGACTGGGCCCACGGCGTCTTCCTGGCCTCCAACGTGGCCTCGGAAGGCACGGCGGCGGCCGAGAACAAGATCGGTGAACTGCGTCGCGACCCCTTCGCCATGCTGCCCTTCTGCGGCTACAATATGGGCGACTATTTCAGCCACTGGCTGGCCATGGGCGCCAAGGCTGACTCCGCCAAACTGCCCCGCATCTATTTCGTGAACTGGTTCCGCAAGGGCGCCGACGGCAAGTTCGTCTGGCCGGGCTATGGGGAAAACGCCCGGGTCCTGAAGTGGATCTTCGAACGGCTCAGCGGCAAGGCCGCCGCCAAGGACACGCCCATCGGCCGGGTCCCGACGGCCGAGAGCCTGGACACGTCTGGCCTGACCCTGACCGCCGACCAGATGAGCCTGCTGCTCACCGTCGATCCGGCGGTCTGGAAGGAAGAAGCCGCCCTGATCCCCGCCGCCTATGAGGTCTTTGGCGACCGCATGCCCAAGGCCCTGTGGGATCAGTATGACGGTCTGGTCAGCCGCCTTGAGGCGGCCAGACCCGTCGCAGCCGAATAGCCCCAATGGATCTCGCGCCGCGCAAACCGAGACTGGTTCTGTTCGGCGCGGGTCCCATCGGCCGGGCCTTCGCGGCCCAGTTCGCCCTGCTGCCATTCCAGGTCGAGGCCTATGACGCCCGGCCCGAGCTCTGCGACCACGCGGTGATCCTCGATGATGCCGAAATGGTCGAGGCCGCCGCCTGTCTGGAAGAGGGCGATTACGCCCTGATCGCGACCCACAGCCATGACGTGGATTATGAAGTCGCCGCCGCCATACTGAAGGTGGGCAGGGCCAAATTCCTCGGCATGGTCGGCTCGCGCGGAAAACGCGACGGCATGATCGCCCGCCTGCAGGCGGAAGGCTTTTCCGAAGAGGTCATCGCCCGCCTGAACTGTCCGGTGGGCATGCCTGGCCTCAAGGGCAAGGCGCCGGAAATGATCGCCGTGTCGGCGGCGGCTCAGATTCTGGGGACGCTGGATTGACTCTGGCTCATCGAAAGACGGGATTGGCGATGCGGTTTGCGTCAATTGCGGCCCTGGCTCTTATCGTCGGTGGTTGCTTTCCCTGGGACGAAAACGCGGGGCATTGGGCAAACAGGCGGCAAGTTTCAGACGCGGCCGCTCGATGTGGAGTTGTGGATTTCAAGCCAACCCGGGCTGGCGACCAATGGGCCGCATATGTTGATGGCGAAGATCCAGACCATGGCCCCAAGGGTGACTGTATATATGCGGACCTGGAACGACAGGGGTTGAAGGCAACGCGATAGTTCCTGGGCAGTTTTCGCGTCTGCTTCTGTCGCTCGGCGTTGGCTGGACAGGCCGCCATGGGTTGGGTCTAATCCCTGAAGTTTCAGGGGCAGAGATCATGCAGACCAATCAATTCGACCGCCGCGCCTTGCTGGCGTCCGCCGCCGCTACGGGAGCCAGCCTGCTGCTGCCGGGGGCGGCTGCCGCCGCCACGCCCAAGGCTGACGCCGCAGCCATCCGCAAGGCCCTGGAGGCCGGCAAGGCCGACACCATTTCCAGCCTTCAGGAGTGGATCCGCCACCCCGGCATCGCCGCCGAGAAGTGGCGCATTGATGAGAGCTGCGACTTCACCATGGGCCTGCTGCGCGACGCCGGGTTCCAGATGGTCAAGAAGATGCCCACCGACGGCAGCCCGGGGATCTTCGCCACCCTCGACTCAGGCGCCAAGCGCAGTGTCGGCATCTACTTCATGTATGACGTAAAGCAGGTGAACCCGGCCGAGTGGGCTCATCCCCCCTTCGAAGCGGCGATCATCGACAAGCCGGGCTTCGGCAAGGTCGTCACGGGACGGGGCGCGGTGAACCAGAAGGGGCCGGAGGCGACCTTCCTGGCGGCCGTCAAAGCCTTCAAGGCTTCGGGCAGGAAGCTGCCGGTCAATCTGGTGCTGGTGGCCGAGGGGGAAGAAGAGATCGCTTCACCTCACTTCCATCAGGTGGTCCATGCCCCCGAAGTGGTCGCGGCCCTCAAGAAGTGCGACGGCATCTTCATTCCCAGCGCCGATCAGGGCGAGAACGGCTCGATCCAGATCGAACTGGGCGCCAAGGGGCCCATGGAGTTCCAGCTGATCTCCAGCGGCGAGCACTGGGGCCGCGGTCCCAAGGGCGATGTCCACTCATCCCTGCACGCCATGGTCGACAGCCCTGTCTGGCGGCTGGTCCAGGCCCTGAACACCCTGGTCGGCCCCGATGGCCATACCCCGATCATTGACGGCTGGTTCGACAATGTCCGGCCCCTGACCGAGCGCGAAAAGGCGCTGATCATCGAGGCCAGCGGCAAGCAGAGCGAAGCCGACATGAAGAAGGGCTACGGCATCAAGACCTGGATCAATGACGAACCCTGGCCCCAGGCCCTGCAGCGCCTGGCCTCCCAGCCGACGGTCAATATCCAGGGTCTGGTGGCAGGCTATACCGGTCCCGGCGGCAAGACCGTCCTGCCAGGTCGCGCCGAGGCCAAGCTGGAAGCCCGTCTGGTGCCCAACCAGACCTTCAGGGAGGCCGAAGCCAAGCTGCGCGCCCACCTGATCAAGCGGGGCTTTGGCGACATCGAGGTCATTGTCAGCGGCGGCTATGATCCCACCGAGACCCCCGAGGACAGCCGTCTGGTCCGCGCCCAGAAGGCGGTCTATGCCCGCAACGGCGCCGAAGTGGCCATTTCGCCAAGGTCGGCGGGGTCATGGCCTGGCTCGGTCTTCACCCAGCCGCCGGTGTCCGTGCCGGCCGGGTCCTTTGGTCTGGGCTATGGCTCGGGCGCCCACGCCCCGAACGAGTTCTTCGTCATCGACTCCACCAATCCCAAGGTGCTGGGCATGATCGACAGCGCCATGGGCTATGTGGACATGCTCTACGAGCTGGCGCGGATCAGTTAGGGCCTAACCCCACATCCCAAACGTCCCGTGGTCGAGGGCCTGAAGGCACCCGCCGCGGGTCATTTTGAGGAAGAGGGCGTCGCCGCGGTCGGTGCGTTCCACGGCCATGGCGGAGAAGACGCCCATGAGCACGCCGTGGACAGCGAAGCGCTGGTAGTCACGCCAGGCGGCGTCCAGCGGATAGTCGCGCACGCCCCGTTGCATAAGTTCGGCGTGGTACATGCTGACCAGATCACGCTCATGCTCCCGGCGCGTCTCTGGAGAGAGGCCGGCGCTCAGGAAGTAGGATACGTCGGTGAGGGCGGGGCCAAGGGTAATGGTCTGCCAGTCCAGGGTGCCCATGCGCCGGGCGCCGTCTTTTACGTCGAACAGTATGTTGTCCAGGCGGAAGTCGGCGTGCTGCAGGGTGACGGGAAAGTCCGTCACGCCCTGCATGGCGACCACGGCGGCGGGCAGGCGGTCGACAAGGGCCAGGCACTCGGGCTCAAGCTGACCCTGATAGCGGTCCTTGAAAGCGGCTACGACCATGGGCAGGGCTGCAGCGATCTGGCCGGTCATTTCGCTGTTTTCGGGATTGAGCCAGTCAATCCGGGCCAGACCTGGATCGCCCCACCGGGGGGCGTGCAGGGCAGCGGCTTCCTTCAGCGCCGTGGCGGCGTCTTCCACCGAGCAGCCTTCCAGCTGATCGCCGGCCCTGGCTGGCCCCAGGTCTTCGAGGATCAGGGTGAAGTCGTGGGTCTGCGGATCAATGTCGGCATAGATCGGGCGAGGGGTGGAGATGTCGACGGTTCTCGCCACGTCACGGTAGAAGGAGACCTCACGCAGATAGAGACGGAGGCCTGCGCCGGAGGCGCGGCTGGCGGCGTCTTCAGCCGGAAACTTGCCGACAACACTGGATGGCGCGCCTTCAGGGGCCCCGTCGTATCTCAGTTCGAACCGGAAGCTGTCTCCCACCAGACCGTTTCCGACGGGTCGGGAGTGGACGTCGGTCACCTGTCCATGAGGCAGGTCGCCCGAGGCGCGCAGGGCCCTGGTCATCCAGTCCGGATCGATGAGATAGGGACCGGCGGCGATAGGCGGGCTCTGCATAGGACCTTAGACCTCCAGCTGGCCCGTTCGGCGTCTGGCGCGCAGATCCGGGCAATCCCTGATCGAAGCAGGCAATGCTCCGCAGACCAACAGTCTAGACTCATCCGGGACATTTGGGACCAGACAGAAAATAGTCTAACCAAGGGGCTTGAGACGCGGCGCCAGAGGCTGGCCCAGGAGTGACATGCCTGATCTGCAAAATCCCTTCGCGCTATCGGCGGCCAAGGTCTGCGTCATCGGCCTTGGCTATGTGGGCCTGCCCCTGGCTGTGGCCCTGGCGGCCCACAATGACGTCGTCGGCTTTGACCTGGACGCCGGGCGTGTCGAAGAGCTGAAGTCTGGCCATGACCGCACTCTGGAAGTCGATGCGCCGGACCTGACCGGCGCCCGCCGGCTGACCTTCACAATAGACGAGGCGGCGTTGAAGGCATGCAATGTCTTCATCATCACCGTACCGACCCCCATTGACCGGCAGAAGCGTCCGGATCTGACAGCCCTGCTGGCGGCCAGCCGTACGGTCGGCCGCGCCATCTCCCGCGGTGGGGTCGTGATCTATGAGTCGACCGTCTATCCCGGGGCCACGGAAGAAGACTGCGTGCCCGTAGTGGCCCAGGTCTCAGGGCTGGAATTCAACCGGGACTTCTTTGCCGGCTACAGCCCAGAGCGGGCCAATCCCGGCGACCGGACCCACAGGCTGTCCTCCATCATCAAGGTGACGGCCGGGTCGACCCCGGAGGCGGCTGCCTTTGTGGATCAGCTCTATGGGCAGGTCGTGACAGCAGGAACCCATCTGGCCAGTTCGATTCGGGTGGCCGAGGCCGCAAAGGTCATTGAGAATACCCAGCGGGACCTGAACATCGCCCTGGTCAATGAGTTCGCCATGATCTTCCACCGCCTGGGTATCGACACCCATGAGGTGTTGGCGGCGGCGGGAACCAAATGGAACTTCCTGAAGTTCCAGCCCGGTCTGGTCGGTGGCCACTGCATAGGGGTCGACCCCTATTATCTGACCCACAAGGCTGAGGATTCAGGTCACCACCCGCAGGTGATTCTGGCCGGGCGGCGGATCAATGACGGCATGGGCGGCTATATCGCCCAGGAACTGATCAAGGCCATGATCCAGCGGGACCTGCAGATCCGGGGCGTCCGGGTTCTGGTCCTGGGCCTGGCCTTCAAGGAGAATTGCCCGGATCTGCGCAATACCCGGGTGATCGACATTGTCGCCGAGCTGGCGGACTACGGACTTGCGGTGGACGTCCATGATCCCTGGGTGAATGCCCGGGATGCGGTGGCCGAGTACGGGGTCAATATGGTCGAGTCGCCGGTCGCCGGCGCCTATGACGCCATTATTCTGGCTGTGGCTCATCAGCAGTTCAGGGATATGGGGGCTGAGTCGATCAAGACCCTGGGCAAGCCGGGCGGAGTCTTCTTTGATGTGAAGGCGGTTTTCCCGAAGGATCAGTCCGACTTCCGGCTCTAGAGCGTATTCGGGCGGTAATAGTCCAGGTACCAGTCCACGAACTTGCCGATGCCAAGCTCGACATTGGTTGTTGGCGCATAGCCCAGGGCCTGAATGTCTGAAATGTCGGCGGAGGTGCGGACCACATCGCCCGGCTGCATGGGCATCATGTTGAGAATCGCCTTGCGGCCAAGGCGGGCCTCCAGCACCGAAATATAGGTCATCAACTCGACGGGCTGGCTGGCGCCAATGTTCAGGATCCGCCATGGGGCCACGCCGCTGGTGGCGGGATCCGGTTGCATCGGGTCCCAGGCCGGATCGATGGAGGGCGGATTGTCGAGGGCCGCCATGATCCCTGAGACGATGTCGTCAACATAGGTGAAGTCCCGCTGCATGCGACCCTCGCCATAGACGTCAATGGGCTCGCCCTTGAGAATCGCTGCGGTGAACTTGAACAGAGCCATGTCCGGCCGGCCCCAGGGGCCATAGACCGTGAAGAATCGCAGACCCGTGGCAGGAACCCCGAAGAGATGAGCATAGGCGTGGGCCATGGATTCATTGGCCAGCTTTGTCGCCGCATAGAGCGTCAGGGGGTGGTTGGCTGATTCGTGCGGCGAGAAGGGCATTTTGCCATTGGCGCCATAGGCCGAACTTGTGGACGCAAAGACCAGGTGGCGGGGTTTGATCGCCCGGCAGGCCTCCAGGATGTTCAGGAAGCCTACGACATTTGAGTCCACATAGGTTTCGGGGCTCTCGAGGCTGTAACGAACGCCAGCCTGGGCGGCCAGATTGACCACCAGATCCGGTGCAGCAGACGCGAAAATCCCGGAGATCCGGTCTCGATCCGTCAGGTCCACCCTGTGGGAGCTGAAGCCTTCCCGGGCTTCCAGCCGGGCCAGCCTGGCCAGCTTCAGGGTGGGATCATAATAGGAGTTGAGGTTATCGATCCCGATGACCTCGTCACCGCGGTCAAGCAGGTGGTGCGCAAGTGTAGAGCCGATAAAGCCGGCAGAGCCTGTGACAATGACCTTGGCCATGGCGTGTTCAGACCGGCCTCTGGCTCAGAGGTCTAGCCGTTGGCCACAACGCGCAGGGCAGGGGCGCCGCCGGGCTTTTCGCCACGGATCTGGGCGACCAGGTCAAACAGGGCCCGCCGGACATCATTCACGTCGCCACGGTCAGCCAGGACTTCCAGGTCGTGCAGGTGGTTGGCCGTCACGCGCAGGGCCGACGAAGACACTACTTCCATGACCTTGGGCGCGCAGGGAACGGACCTTTCGGTGTCATCCAGCAGGGCTTCGGACAGCTTTTCGCCCGGACGCAGGCCGGTGATCTCGATCTCGATATCCTTGCCAGGCGTACGTCCTGACAGGGCGATCATCTGGCGGGCCAGATCCATGATCCGCACAGGCTCACCCATTTCCAGCAGGAAAAGGCGGGCGTCTGCGCCCTCGGTGTCACCGGCGCAGGTGGCGGTCGCGTGCAGCACCAGCTGGGCGGCTTCCGGTATGGTCATGAAGAACCGGGCCATGTCTTCATGGGTCACGGTCACAGGACCACCCCGGTCGATCTGGGACTTGAAGATCGGCACCACGGAACCGGCGGAGCCCAGGACATTGCCAAACCGGACGGCGGCGAAGCGGGTGCCCGCGCCATTCTGCTGGGCCTGGATCACGGATTCAGCCAGACGCTTGGTGGCGCCCATGACATTGGATGGGTCCACAGCCTTGTCAGTGGAGATCAGCACCATCTGGGCCGCACCTGACGCACGGGCGGCCTTGGCCACATTCAAGGTGCCGATGACATTGGTCAGCACGCCTTCACACGGATGGCATTCCACCATGGAGACGTGCTTGAGGGCTGCGGCATGGAAGACCAGATCGGGCTTCTCGGCTTCGAAACAGGCGGCGACCCGGGCGGCGTTGCGAACGTCCACCATGGCGGCCTTGCGCGACAGGCCCGGGCAGGTTTCGCCGAGCTCGCGATCGATTTCGAACAGCGAGGTTTCCGAGAAATCCAGGAGGGTGAGGTGAGCGGCCTGGAAGGTGGCCACCTGACGGCAGAGCTCGGCGCCAATGGAGCCGCCGGCGCCGGTCACCAGGACGCGACGGCCCTGGACCAGGGCGCGGACCGCAGCCCGATCGAGATTGATGGGCTCCCGGGCCAGCAGTTCTTCCACGCTGATTTCGCGCATGGGCAGCAGGGCCATGCCGTCGTGCTGAGACAGCTCGACGATGGAAGGAAGGCGCAGGAGGCGGATGCCGTCATTCTTGAGCTGACCCAGCTGGTCCGCAGTCAGGCCCTTGAGTCGACCTGGCTCATCCAGGAAGAGAATGGCGCGGGGATAGCGGTTCCAGCGGCGCAGGTCCGCCAGGGCAGCGTCCAGCTTTTCAATGCACTCGATTATGCAGACGCCACGGACCTGCTGGCCCACATCGCGGGCGTCGGGCCCGATAATGCCGACCGGGGTCCAGTCATGGTCGTGACGACGGGCGACATCCCGAAGATAGGTGTCAGCCAGGGCCGTCGGGCCGATGAGGAGCAGGGACGGGGCCTGAGGGGTCCGGTCCTGGATGGATTTCAAGGGCGCGAAGCTGTCCAGGGCATGCTCATGCAGGGCGCGGCGAAGGGTGCGCGCGCCCATGCTGCCGGCCAGCTGGAGGATTGGCGCCAGGGCCAGGACCGACCGGGCGACGCCCATGGCCCGGTCAATAACGAAAACCGTGACCAGGAAAACGCCAACGGTCATGACCGCCGTACGGGCCAGCACAAGGGCGTCGGGGATGGAGACGTAACGCCAGGGCGAGAGTTCACGCCGGAAGATCGAAGAGAAGATCCCGGCCAGAATGGCGTAGATCGCGACGAGTTGGGGAAGGTTCAGGGTCGAATGACCGCTTGAATCAAGTCCCAGTGCCTGGGTAGCGGAAAGGAGATAGGCGAGAAGGAAAGCCAGACCGGCGATCACTGTATCAGCGACAATGGTCTGGGCCCTGTTGGCCATCTGCTCCATGAATCGCACTCCGCTCGCGTCGCTCAACGCCGCACCTTAAACCGGAGAGCGCTACCGTCCAGCGAAACTCAGGCAATCGAATGGGTCTAATTCACCAGCGGTGGCGAACAACCCATGAAGCCAAAGCCCCAATGGTGAATTCATCCTAAATGACAGGTTGCCGTAAGGAAACAGAAAAGCCGCCTCCGGATACCGAAGGCGGCTGATTTTGTTCCCGAATTGGGTTGTGACTAGAAGGAGGCCTTCAGGGACAACGCAACGCGGCTGTTATAGATCTGGCCGAAACCATGCTCGTTGGTGTCCCAATAGCGCAGATCGACACCGAACTTCGAGGTCAGGGCATAGCCCACGCCCAGGTTCCAGGTGGTGTAGTCGGCCGGGCCGACAACCGACTGGTGACCGATCGCGCCCGACACCGAGACCTTTTCAGTCAGGGGGGCCGAAGCATTCACCTCGTAATAGGTGGCTTCACCGGTCTCGCCGAAGAATTCCGGCGAATAGAAGACGGCGGCGCCAACAGTGCCCTTGCCGACTGGAACCGAGCCGGCGACCTTGGCTTCGAAGAAGGCTTCATCGCCACCGGGGGGCTTGTTGGTGTAGCCGTAATAGACGAGGCCGAGGTCAAGGGCGACCGGACCTGCCTGCGGCTTGAAGCCGGCATACAGGTCGTATTCCATGTTGGTGCCGTTGTTGAAGTCGACGTTCGACAGCCAGGCGCCGGTGTAGAAGGAGCCCATGGCGACATCAGCGCCGCCAAACACCTGGCCCGCGCCGTCCGTCTGGCTCACGCCGCGGAACACATAGTCGCTGGCTGCGCCAAGGTTGAACGAGATGGTCGGGCCGTCCTCAGCGAGCGCAGCGCTGCCAAGACCGAGGCTGGCGACGCCAGCAATGAGAAGAACTTTGAGAGTTTGCATATTTTTTATCCCCGTTTTCGTCAGGCGCTGCCCGATAGACAGGCATTCTGGTTTTCTGACGGCGAGTCGCCAGTCATGAAAAGTTGCGCCGCCCTGTGCGCCGTCAACTTGCGGAAAATATGTGCGCCCACCCTTAACCTTGCGTGAAAATTGGGCGACTTTCTGCTCAGCGCATGCTCAGGGAGGCCATGCCCAGGTGAGAGCCGGCGTCTACAAGCAGGGTTTCGCCAGTGACATGCCGTGAAGCCGGAGAGGCTAGGAAGACGGCGGCGCCGGCGACGTCTTCAGCCGTCGATGCTGCCTTCAGCGGTGTCGCGGCAGCTGATCCTTCCCGCATTTTCGCCACGCGGTCCTCGGCCAACCCCTTGCCGAACCATGGGGTGTCAATGAAGCCCGGGCAGATGGCGTTGACCCTGATCCTGGGCGCCAGACCCCTGGCAAGGGACAGGGTCATGGTGGTCAGGGCGCCCTTGGAGGCGGCATAGGGCACTGACGAGCCAATGCCCGTTACGCCAGCTATGGATGAGGTGTTGACGACAGCGCCCGGCGCCGGAGCGGCTTCAAGCAGGGCGCGGGCGGCCCTGACCATCTGGAAGGCGCCAATGACGTTGACGGCGTAGAGGTTCTGGAAGTCCTCGGCGTTCACGGCGTCGAGGTCGCCATGGTTGGGGGCGAATTTTGTGGTCCCGGCATTGTTGAACAGGGCGTCGATCCGGCCGAAGGGCGCCGCCGCTTCGGCGATCCTGCGGCAATCAGCGTCAATGGCGACATCCCCCTGGACGAGGATCGCCTGTGCGCCCTTGGCTTCGACCTGTCGCGCTGTTTCCTTCGCCTCGTCGACACTTCGGGCATAGTTGATGATCACGGCCCTGGCGCCGCGATCAGCCGTCTCGATGGCGATGGCGCGGCCAAGGCCGGTCGAGGCGCCCGTGACGACAACGATGTAGTCCTTGAAGTCCTGGCCGCTCATTTTCCGCTCCCGCTGGGTAGACTGTTGTTTAGGCCATTAGCGCCGACGCCGCCGGATGGAGTCAATTCGCCAGCCGGGCCGGGACAGGAAATCTGGGATCGCGACCAGAAGAATTTTCCATCCATGACGCACTCCGCCCGCGCGTCAGGCAAGCTGGCGCCCTATATCGTCTGGCGTCCCCGGTCGGTTGCCGACCATCAGCGGAGGGTTACGCGCATGACGGACGATCGGCAGGGGACAACCTTGACCCATCTCCAGCGGCTGGAAGCTGAGTCCATCCACATCATGCGTGAAGTGGTGGCCGAAGCCGAGCGACCGGTCATGCTCTACTCTGTGGGCAAGGATTCAGCGGTCATGCTGCATCTCGCAGCCAAGGCGTTCTATCCGGCAAAGCCGCCTTTCCCCCTGCTGCACGTGGACACCACCTGGAAGTTCCGCGCCATGTATGAGATGCGCGAGCGCATGGCCCGGGAACTGGGCTTTGACCTGATCGTCCATCAGAATCCTGACGCCATCGCCCGCAAGATCAATCCCTTTGATCACGGTTCGGCTGTCCACACAGACACCTGGAAGACGGAGGGCCTGAAACAGGCTCTGGATAAATACGGCTTCGACGCAGCCTTTGGCGGCGCCCGGCGCGATGAAGAAAAGAGCCGGGCCAAGGAACGGATTTTTTCCTTCCGGTCAGCCCAGCACAGGTGGGATCCCAAGAACCAGAGGCCGGAGCTCTGGCGGCTCTACAACGCCCGCAAGAACAAGGGGGAGAGCATGCGCGTCTTCCCGATCTCCAACTGGACCGAGCTGGATATCTGGCAATACATCCATCTGGAAAACATACCGATCGTCCCGCTCTATTACTCAGCGGTCCGACCCGTCGTAGAGCGCGATGGCGGCCTCATCATGGTGGATGACGACCGCTTCCGCCTGGCGCCGGGCGAGGTTCCGATGATGAAGTCTATGCGATTCCGCACCCTTGGCTGCTATCCGCTGACCGGTGCGGTGGAGTCCACGGCGGCGACCCTGCCGGAAATCATCCAGGAAATGCTGCTCACCACCACTTCGGAACGCCAGGGACGGGTCATCGACCACGACCAGGCTGCATCCATGGAGAAGAAGAAGCAGGAGGGCTATTTCTGATGGCCCATCAGTCTGACCTCATCGCCACCGACATCGAAGCCTATCTGCTTGAGCATCAGCACAAGAGCTTGCTGCGGTTCATCACCTGCGGCTCGGTGGATGACGGCAAGTCGACCCTGATCGGCCGTCTGCTCTACGACTCGAAGATGATCTTCGAGGATCAGCTGGCGGCTCTGGAGGAAGACTCCCGGCGGGTTGGCACCCAGGGCGGCGAAATCGACTTCGCCCTCCTGGTGGATGGGCTGGCGGCAGAGCGGGAGCAAGGCATCACCATTGATGTCGCCTACCGCTTCTTTTCCACCGAGAAGCGCAAATTCATCGTCGCCGATACTCCGGGCCACGAACAGTACACCCGCAACATGGTCACCGGGGCTTCGACCGCCCAGGCTGCGGTCATCCTCATCGACGCACGGCGGGGCGTTCTGACCCAGACCCGGCGCCACTCCTATCTGGTCAAGCTGCTGGGCATCCGGCACGTGGTGCTGGCGGTCAACAAGATGGACCTGGTGGGCTGGAGTCAGGACCGCTTCAACGAGATCATCACGGACTACCGCGCCTTTGCTGACCAGATCGGCCTGACCGACTTCACCGCCATTCCGATGTCCGCCCTGAAGGGCGAGAACGTCGCCGGACCTGGTGAGGGAGACCCCTGGTACACAGGTCCACACCTGATGAAGGTGCTAGAAGACCTGCCTGTGGATGACGACCTGCGGGCCCGGGCCTTCCGCATGCCAGTCCAGTGGGTCAATCGTCCCAATCTCGACTTTCGGGGCTTTGCAGGCATGGTGGCGGCAGGCCAGATCCGTCCGGGTGACGCTGTGCGGGTCCTGCCCTCAGGGCGCACCAGCACGGTGGCGCGGATTGTTGCTTCGCCGCAGGACCTTGATGTCGCTGTCGCGGGCCAGTCCATAACCCTGACCCTGGCTGATGAGATCGATGTAAGCCGCGGTGATGTCCTGGCTGCGGCTCAGGATCCGCCGGAGGTTGCTGATCAGTTCGAAGCCACCCTGGTCTGGATGGATGATGAGGCCCTGCTGCCAGGGCGATCCTATCTGCTCAAGCAGGGAACGCGGACTGTCGGCGCAGCGATTTCCGAGCCCAAGCACAAGATCAACGTCAATACCCTGGAAAAGCTCGCCGCAAAGCGGCTGGAACTGAATGAAATTGGCGTCTGCAATGTCACCCTAGATGGGGCCATTGCCTTCGATCCCTATGTGGACAGCCGTGACCTGGGTGGCTTCATCCTTGTGGACCGGCTCACCAACCGGACCGTAGCTGCCGGCATGCTGCACTTTGCCCTGCGGCGGTCGCAGAATGTCCACTGGCAGGCCGTCGACGTAGACAAGGCGGCCCGCGGCGCGCTCAAGGGTCAGAGGGGCAGGGTGGTCTGGCTCACCGGCCTTTCGGGTTCGGGCAAGTCCACCATCGCCAACCTGGTCGAGAAGAAGCTCCATGCCGAGGGACGCCATACCTATCTGCTGGATGGCGACAATGTGCGGCACGGACTGAACCGCGACCTTGGCTTCACCGACGCTGACCGGGTGGAAAACATCCGCAGGGTGGCCGAGGTCGCCAAGCTGATGGTTGATGCAGGCCTGATTGTCCTGGTGTCGTTCATTTCCCCCTTCCGCGCCGAACGGGACATGGCGCGGGGGCTGATGGCCCGGGATGACTTCGTCGAGGTGTATGTGGATACACCGCTGGCTGTGGCGGAATCCCGGGATGTGAAGGGCCTCTACAAAAAGGCCCGGGCCGGAGAGTTGAAGAACTTCACGGGCATAGACAGTCCCTATGAGCCCCCGGAGAATCCGGAAATCCGCATCGACACGACCACAGAATCCGCACCGGAGGCTGCAGAGCGGATCACCGCCTGGCTCAATGGCGAACTGGACTACACCATCTAGGGTCTGATTGCGGCGGGCTGGAATGACGGGTATGGCGTCCCCATGACCGACACCCATTTGACCCAGCTTGGGCAGGAGATCCGCGGCTTCGCCAGTCCGGAAGAGGCTGTTCTGGAGCGGGTTCCCAACCCGCAGAAGGATGCGCTGTATCTGGCACGGTTTACCGCGCCGGAGTTCACCTCGCTCTGCCCGGTAACCGGCCAGCCCGACTTCGCAACCCTGATGATCGACTATGCACCGGGGGACTGGCTGATCGAGTCAAAGTCCCTGAAGCTCTATCTGGGCAGCTTCCGCAATCACGGGGCTTTCCACGAGGACTGCACGGTGGCCATCGGTCGCAGGATTGTGGAGGTCGCCCAGCCCAAATGGTTGCGGATTGGCGGATACTGGTACCCCCGTGGGGGCATTCCCATCGACGTCTTCTGGCAAACGGGGCCTGCCCCTGAGGGACTATGGCTGCCCGACCAGGGCGTTCCGCCCTATCGCGGCCGGGGCTAGGGTCTTTCCCAGCGGGTCACCAGACCCTTGAGATCCGGCCGTTCCCGCTCCTGGGCGGATGAGGTCGGGGTTCCGATGAAGATATAGCCTGCGACCTTTTCGCCGGGGCTCAGGCCAAGAATGGCCAGGGCTTCCGGATCATAGGCGTACCAGTCGGTGATCCAGTTGGCGCCAAAACCCATGGCCAGAGCGCCATAGAGCAGGTTGGTGCAGACAGCCCCGGCGGACATCAGCTGTTCCCATTCCTGAATGTCCGAAGCCCTGGGACTGGAAACCACCGCGATCGCCAGGGGCGGAGCCTTCAGCTTGGCCAGCTTTGCGGCGGCCCGGGCATCTTCACGCTTGAGAGCAAGGCCTTCAAGCTCAGCGGTGAAAGCTTCCTTTGCCGAGGTGTCGAGGATGATGAACCGCCAGGGCGCAAGCTTGCCATGGTCGGGGACCCTGGCGGCCAGTTGCAGCAGTGTCAGCACCTGATCTTCAGAAGGGGCAGGAGAGGCAAGCGTCAGGGCGGAGTTTGACCGCCGACGTGCGAGAAATTCCAGCACACCTTGCGCAGGCGCCAGGGGCAGTTCTTCACCGAATTCCGGCAGGACTGGGTGAGATGTGGCAGTCATGTCTGAAACCCCGAACTGGCCGCAAAGGCCAACCCTGTTTAAGGGTTCAGCCTCAGTACGGGCAAGGCGAGTTTAGGCGTGAGCGATAAACCCGAATGGATGCGAAGCCACGGAAAGCCGTGGATCCGGGGGCCGGGTCGGCTGGTCTATGACAATCCCTGGATATCCGTCACAGAGTTCAAGGCTACGGCGCCCACAGGCAATCCGGCGCAATACGGGCTGGTTGGATACAAGAACCGAGCACTTGCGATCCTACCCCTGTTCGAGGACGGGTCCGTACTGATGGTCGGTCAGAACCGACTGCCATTCGCCGAATACAGCTGGGAGATTCCGGAAGGTGGTGGGCCGCTGGACGAGGATCCCCTGGATGGCGCCAAGCGGGAGTTGCTGGAGGAAACCGGCCTGGTCGCCGCTGACTGGCGCGAAGTGCTGCGACTGCAGCTTTCCAACTCTGTCAGTGACGAGCTGGCGATCTGTTACCTGGCCACGGGTATCTCTGAAGGGGACCTCGCGGTCCATGGCGATGACACCGAGGACATTGCTCGGGTCCGGGCGCCATTTCGTGAAGTGCTCGAAGCGGCCATGGCAGGCTATATTTCCGACAGCCTGACAGTGGCGATGCTGCTGCGGGTCCACCATATGGCCTACAAGGGGTTACTGCCTGATGGCCTGGCGCGATTTGTGCTAGGATGATCGGGTAAACATTGGGCGGGAGAAAACGATGAGCCAGCGCCTGGAAATTCTAGATCCGTCCCAACCGCCTCCGGTCTGGGCCTCCCTGCGCAATGAGGCCGAGCGCGCCTCAAAGAGCGAGCCTGCCCTTGCCTCGCTGCTGAACGCGGTGGTGATCAGCCATGAAAACCTGGGCGACGCCCTGTCCTACCAGCTGGCCCGAAAGCTGGGAGACCAGGAACTGCGCGCCATGAGCCTGCGCGAGCTTGCTACCCAGGCCTATCGTAGTGATCCCAATCTTGTGGCCATTGCCGAGGCCGATCTGCGCGCTGTCTATGAGCGCGATCCGGCGTGCAAGGGCTATGTCCAGCCCTTCCTGTTCTTCAAGGGCTTCCAGGCTCTGCAGACCCAGCGGGTCGCGCACTGGCTGTGGAATCAGGGCCGTGAGACCATCGCCTTCTACCTCCAGAGCCGGGTCAGCGAAGTCTTCCAGGTGGATATCCACCCCGCCACCCAGATTGGCTCCGGGGTCTTTGTCGACCACGGAACCGGCATTGTGATCGGTGAAACCGCCGTGATCGGAAATGATGTTTCCCTGCTGCAGGGTGTCACACTCGGCGGGACGGGCGCCGAGCGCGGTGATCGTCACCCCAAGATCGGCAATGGCGTCCTTCTGGGCGCTGGCGCCAAGGTGCTGGGCAACATCAAGATCGGCGACTTCGCCAAGGTGGCATCCGGATCGGTGGTGCTGAAGGACGTTCCTGCCCACTGCACCGCCGCAGGCGTTCCCGCCAGATTGATCAATTGTCCGACCTGCGACGAGCCCGCGCGGAAAATGGATCACACCCTGGCAGAAGCTTTCAATGAAGACAGCATCTGAGGTTTCCTCTTGGGGCCTCGCAGTCTAGGTTCCGCCCAGATTTGAATCGAGCAGGAGCCGAGTGATGGACGAAAGAGCAATGCGCAAGATCGAGGGGCATCTGCGCGGCACCTTCGCCAATGCGCGGATCAGCCTGGTTCCCAGGCCCAAGCAGAAGGACTCCGCCGAGGTCTATATCGGTGAAGAGTTCATCGGCGTCGTCTTCGAAGACGAGGATGGCGACGGATCCTTCATGTTCGAAATGGCGATTCTGGCTGAAGACCTGCCCTGATCAGGTCATTCCCCAACCATGGTTGAAATCCGGCCCCGACCTTCAGGTCGGGGCCGTTTTCGTTTCCAATCAGAGGACGCCCAGCATTTCGGCCACCAGGGGGTGGCGGACAATGTCCCTGTCCTGAAGTCTGACAACAGCGATATTGCTGACAGCTTCCAGCTTCTCGGCCACCGGCCCCAGACCTGAGATGCCAGGCAGGAGGTCCGACTGGTTGGGGTCGCCCGTAACAACCATGGTTGAGTTCCAGCCCAGCCGGGTCAGCAGCATTTTCAGCTGCATGTAGGTGCAGTTCTGGGCCTCATCGATGACGACGAAGGCGTTGTTCAGGGTGCGTCCGCGCATGAAGCCGACGGGGGCGATTTCGATGGCGCCTTCCGCCATCAGGCAACGGACCCGCTTCATGCTGAGTCGATCAGACAGGGCGTCATAGAGCGGTCGGAGATAGGGGGCGAGCTTGTCTTCCATCTCGCCGGGCAGGAAGCCAATGGATTCCCCGGCCTCGACGGCGGGACGCGAGAGGACGATCCGACCGACTTTTCCGGCTTCGAGGGCTTCAACCGCCTTGGCGATGGCCAGATAGGTCTTGCCGGTCCCTGCCGGGCCCAGGGCCATGACCAGATTCTTCTCGTTGATCGCGGAGATCAGGGATTCCTGGCCAGGGGATTTGGCCTTGATGGTCTTCAGATAACCCTGTTCCCGGTCATCATTGTGGTGCGCCAGGGGCGACCAGGATCGTTCAAGCGGCAATCGGCGTATTTTTGAATCTTCCTCGAACTGGCTCGCATCGAATGCGCCTTCGCGCAGTTGTCGCTTCAGGATCCGCTTGGTCATCAAGGCCTCCTAGAGGGCAAGAAAAAAGGGCGAATCCGCAATGGACCGCCCTCCGAGATCGAAAAATTTGAACAGGGCGACTCGCCGCCGCGCAGAGCCCGGGGGCTCTCCTTCCTCACGTCGATTTGGGGGCGAGGACCGCCCGGACCACAAACGCGACACGAACCACTCCGTCCTACGGGACTGCACCGGGCGGAAGACCCGCCCGAGAGGATTTGAAGGGAAACACCCCTTCGAATCGCCCGTATAAGATGATGCTAACGTGGTTTATGACCGGTTAAGCAAGTGCAAAGACCAAAGAAACGGGGCGTACGGATGAGTGTCTATAACTTGGGCGATGTGTCTCCGGAGTTGCCTGGAGAAGGCGAATACTGGATAGCGTCAAATGCAGCGGTAGTTGGGCGCGTCATTCTGAAGAAAAACGCATCAGTCTGGTGGGGCGCTACCTTGCGAGGCGACAATGACCCCATTGAAATCGGTGAGAACTCAAACGTTCAGGACGGCTCAGTACTTCACACTGATACAGGGTTTCCGCTCACCATCGGCGCCAACGTAACTGTTGGCCACATGGTGATGCTGCATGGATGCACGATCGGCGACAACTCCCTGATTGGAATCGGATCAATCGTCCTCAACGGCGCGAAGATCGGCCGAAACTGCCTGATTGGCGCCAATTGCCTGATCACGGAAGGCAAGGAAATTCCCGACAATTCCCTTGTCATGGGCGCCCCAGGCAAGGTCGTCCGCGAGATATCGGACGCCCAGGCTCAGATGATTGTCGGCGGATCCCTGCACTATGTAGAAAACTGGCGGCGTTATCAGCGTGATCTGAAACTGCGCTGACTGAAGATTGCCGGCCGCGATTCAACGGTAAAGGTTTGTTTCCAATACCGCTTAAAATCAGATTCACACCCTTGTGCCTAAATAGCCTCGAAGAAATCCCTCTGTACGCAGGTTTTGCGGTGGAGAGATTGAATGAGGGGCGAGACTCAATTGCGGCAGACAACTGGAAAGCGCTTCCTGGCCAGAGTCCGGGTGATCGGTCAGAGGTCTGAGGGCTCGACGGCTATCGAGTACGCCATGGTGGCCAGCCTGATGGGTGTGGCGCTCATTGCAGCCATGTCGACGCTCGGCCAAAGCGTCGCCGCAACCTATGGCAAGGTCGGCGCAGCCCTTGAGGGCTCACCTGACATGCCCGGCCCGACCACAGCAGCCGCCAGCATGTCGGCGCCGAAATCGACAGCCAGCCCGGCTCCATGATCTGGGCCTCGGGCCAGTCGGAGAATCTATCCCGCACCCGGCTTTCCAGGCGGGCGATCATGGCCGCAGCCATGGTCGCTGTGCTTCTGTGGGCTTTCCGGGGCGGTAATGTGGTGGACCGTATCTGGTCCGATCTGCTTACAGCGTCGCAGAAGCTGCCGGTTTCTTCTGAATACGTCGTCGTGAACATCAGGTCTCAGGACATGGTGGCCCTCTGGGATGTGTCTTCCCTCAGGCACGCATTCGCTGAACGGGTGCTGGCGCTCAAGGCGGCCGGCGCTAAGCGGATCCTGCTCGACATGTTCCTGAGCGGGACGACAATGACCACAGGCGATAGGGATCTCTCTCTTGCTCTGAGGGATTTTGGCAAGGACAGATCAGCCTTTGGTCGAACGACAGACCCGGGATTTGCCGCACCTACTGCTCTCTATCAGGCAGCCACCATTCTGGAGCTGGGCATCCTTTCTGATCCCGATGGGCATTTTCGGTCCGTTCGGCTTCCATCGACAAGCCTGACCGGCAATCCGGCTATCTGGCTTGCCTCAGGCCAGGTCGACATACGCCATTCGCCGGTCGACCTGCGACTGGATCCCGATTCCGTAACCGTCTATTCGCTGGATGAGACCAAGCGACCCGAAGTCCTTGCGAAGATGAAGGACAAGGTCGTCATCTTCTCCCTTGATCGGTCAGCTTCCAGATCCCGCGCCAGTTTGCCTGTATATGGCATGGTGGATCGGGGCCGGTTTCTGGCGATTGCGGCCGATTCCTACAAAAGTGGGACAGATGCAAGGCTCAGGATAGCTGGCCTGTTCGGGATGGTCCTGGCAGTTGTCACCCTATGTGCGGGCCTGTTCATCGGAGCACGGACGCGATCAATACGTGCAAGTCTGACCATTTTCCCCGTACTTTGCATCGGGGTGATCGCCTGTTGCCTTTACGTGAATCTGGGGCTCGGCGCGCCTTCCAACCCGGTAACGACCATTTCGATCGGGGCCATGGCCATGACAGTGGCCATCGGTTTCCGCCTCGGCATTCCTGAGCTGATTGCGGGACTGTTTGCGGGTGACCTGAGCCCGGAGGAAGCGTGGCTCTGGCGCAGTCAGGCCGATCAGGACCGGCCGGTCCTGTTGTTCGGCGCGGACGGTTCGGTCAGGCGCTCCAATCCCATTGGCCTTGGCGCTTTTGACCTGAATGAGGAAAAGCATTCCGAACGCGCCCTGCAGCTGGCGCGGCTGTGCATGCCCGGCATCGGTGAGCGTGCTGAAATCCTGACGACTGGGGAGCGGTCCAAGACGCGGTGGCGGGTGGAATGGCCACACAATTCAGTTCCCCTGGCCGTATTCTTCGACGTCACAGATCAGGTGTCCAAGGTGGAAGACCTGAGGCGAAAGCTCGTCACCGATCCCCTTACGGGTCTGCAAAACCGGTCAGGGTTTGACGCCGCCCTTGCAGGCATCAACATGGAGAGCGGCGCGCAGTTCGTTCTCTTCTATATGGACATGAACGGCTTCAAGCAGGTGAACGACACCCTCGGGCATGATGCCGGGGATGAATTGCTGGCTGTCGTGGCGCGGCGCTTCTCATCCATTGTCCGTGAGCGGGACGTGCTGGCGCGCCTAGGCGGAGACGAGTTCGGCCTGTGCGTGCATGGCGAAATGTCCCAGGCCGGGGCGCGCCGCCTGGCCGAAAAGCTACAGGAGACCCTCAATTCGCCAATTCGCCTCAAAAAGGGCGAGGTGCGGGTTGGCGTCGCTGTTGGATTCAGCATTCGCGCCGCCAATGACACCTCTACCGCTGAGGTCATCCGGCGCGCAGACGAGGATATGTATCGCCAGAAGAAGGCGCAGAAAGAGCAGGACCGGCGCGGCGCGCTGCGAAATCTTTCCGCCTGAAGTGACTCTCCGCCCTTGACGGACCCTGCGTCGCTCCGGCGAACTCTGCAAAACGCAAAGGGAGACGGGCGCAATGACCTATCAATTCATCAAAGTAGAGCGTGAAGACCACGTCACCATCTTCACCCTCAACCGACCTGAGGTGATGAACGCCCTGCATTCTCCCGCGCACTTTGAACTGCACGAGGCCTTTGATGCCTTTGCCGCTGATCCAGAGCAATGGGTCGGGATCGTCACCGGGGCAGGGGACCGCGCTTTTTCCGCCGGCAACGATCTGAAACACCAGGCGACGGGTGGCGAAATGCGCAGTCCTCCCAGTGGGTTTGCTGGCCTCACCTCACGCTTTGATCTGAACAAGCCGTTGATCGCCGCCGTCAATGGCATAGCCATGGGGGGTGGGTTCGAGATCGCCCTGGCCTGCGACATCATTGTTGCTGCTGAAGGCGCGGTATTCGCGCTTCCCGAGCCCCGGGTAGGCCTTGCGGCCCTCGCAGGCGGACTGCATCGTCTGCCGCGCGCCATCGGCGTTAAGCGCGCCATGGGAATGATCCTGACCGGGCGTCGGGTTTCGGCGGCCGAAGGCGAGAGCCTGGGCTTTGTCAATGAAGTGACGAGTTCGGCTGAACTCATGGCGGCCGCCCGCCGATGGGCCGCCCAGATTTCGGAACTCTCCCCCATGTCGATCCGCGCCTCCAAGGAGGCAGTCTTCCGCGGACTTGACGAGGTGACCCTGCAGGACGCGATCATCGGGCAAAACAAGTACCCGGCCATCGGCGCTCTTTTCCGCTCTGAGGACTTCGTCGAAGGTCCCATGGCCTTCGCCCAGAAGCGCCCGCCGAACTGGAAGGGCCGTTGATCGGTCAATTCGTGACGCGGTCGTCAAGTTTATAGGATTCGAGGCGGCTGGACGCTTGTCAGGGCGAACGCAGCGAGGCAGGGAAGGGGGATCAAACCCTTTCCTGAGGAATTGCCTTGGACCGTTTCGACTACATCATCATCGGCGCCGGTTCGGCTGGATGCGTGCTGGCCAACCGCCTGAGCGCAGACCCCAAGAACCGCGTCCTGCTCCTGGAAGCCGGGGTCAAGGACAACTCCATCATGGTCCAGATGCCGGCGGGCGTTGGCGGCCTGATTGGCGACAAGGGCACCTATAACTGGGGTTTCTGGACCGAAGCCGAACCCCACCTCAATGACCGCAAGATGTGGTGGCCACGGGGCAAGGGCTGGGGCGGTTCGTCGTCCATCAATGGAATGATCTATATTCGTGGCCATGCCCGGGACTATGATCAGTGGCGGCAGATGGGTCTGGAGGGTTGGGCCTACAAGGACGTTCTGCCCTATTTCAAACGCTCGGAATCCCTGGAGGGCGGCGGCGACGCCTGGCATGGCGGCGAGGGCCCGCTGAAGGTCTCCAAGGCGCCGACACCCAATCCGATCTACAAGGCCACCATCGAGGCGGGGCGTCAGGCGGGATACAAGATCACGAGTGACTTCAATGGCTTCCAGCAGGAAGGTTGGGGCCCCTATCAGCTGACCATCCACAAGGGTGAACGCTGGAGTGCGGCCAAGGGTTATCTGCATCCAGTGCTGACCCGGTCGAACCTGACCTGCCTGACGGGGGTGCGGACGACGCGCATCCTGATCGAAAACGGCGTAGCGGTTGGCGTCGAGTACGCCGACGAAACGACCAAGGCGCGGACTGTCGTACATGCGGATCGGGAGGTCCTGGTCTGCGCCGGGGCGGTTCAATCACCGCAGATCCTCCAGCTTTCCGGGATCGGGGATCCGGAGGAACTGGGCAAGCACGGCATTGCCGTAGTCCATCCCCTGAAGGGCGTCGGGGCCAACCTGCAGGACCATCTGGACGTTACCTTGTCCTGGGAGTGCCCAAAGCCGATCACCATCTATTCCCAGCGCAAGGGTCTGGTGAAGACCATGCTGGTCGGTCTGAACTGGCTGTTGTTCCGCAAGGGCGTCGGCGCCACCCAGGCCCTGGAGAGCGGCGCCTTCCTCAAATCACGCCCCGATCTGGACCGGCCGGACCTGCAGGTTCATTGCGTCCTGGCGGTGATGCAGAACCACGGCAAGACCCAGGTGGAAAAGGACGGATTCACCTTCCACGTCTGCCAGCTTCGTCCGGAAAGCCGGGGGCGGGTGGGACTGAAGTCTGCTGATCCCTTTGACGATCCGGCGATCTTCGCCAACTACCTTTCGGCTGAGGAAGATCGTCGCGCCCTTCGCGAAGGCGCCAAGATGATGCGTCAGGTGGCTGCCCAGGCCGCTCTGGACGAATTCCGCACCGAGGAACTGTTCCCCGGCAAGGACGTGCAGACCGATGAGGAGCTTGATACGTGGATCCGGGCCAATTCCGAGACCATCTATCACCCGGTCGGTACTTGCCGCATGGGCCCTGTGGGCGATCCCATGGCGGTGGTGGATCCTGAACTGCGTGTCCAGGGCCTCAAGGGGCTGCGGGTCATAGATGCCTCGGTCATGCCCAGCCTGATCGGTGGCAATACCAATGCGCCGACCATCATGATTGCGGAAAAGGCCTCAGACCTGATTCTTGGTCTTGCGGCCCTGCCGGCGGATGATGCCCCCGTCTATGACGAGACCGCAGCGGCCTAGGCTATGCGTCGCCCATCCAGGGCGGCCAGGCGAAGGCGCGGGGACTCCTGATTGGCGGGGCCCATGTTGATGACGTTCTCGACAGCAATTTCCAGGGCCGGGAGGCCCTGGAGGCGCGCCACCATGCCCAAGGGCTGGTAGAGCCCAAGAAAGCGCTCTGGTGAGCCCGGACCCGGCGCCAGGGGCAGGAACAGAATCTCCAGCGGCAGGCTGGGGCCCGCGGTCCTGACCTCAGCCTTGACCAGAACAGGCTCCGGTCGGCGCCGTCCGGCTTCGAGGGCGCCTTTGAGATCCAGCCGATCCTTGTGACGGAAGAGATCCAGGACATTCCGGCTTCGCAGATCCTGAGCATGCAGCTCAGCGACAAAGCCGCCCACAAGACGGAGCGGGTAGACCCCGGATTCCTGCCGACCGGCGACGAAGACCTGGCTGAGAAGTTTGGGGAAGTGCGTCGGATCAATGGCTCGACGGTCGGGCATCTGACCTTCGCCGCCCCGGCTTCGCCAATAATCTATCAATCGTTTTGTATTTAAATGAAACACAGACATCGAACGGCAGCGCTGCAGCGCGATCGGAAGCGACCGCACGCAGCTTGCAGGAAGATTTGGGCCAAGGCTCCAATGTTCCAATTCGGGACGTGTCTGACGGAATTTTTCAAGGATAGCGCCGCTTCGGCGCGCTTCTTGCATGCTTAACGGCAGGAATCTGGAGTGGCGAAGCCATGAAGACGCGTTCAACCTTGCTGGGGCTGATGTTCGGCCTTGGAATCTTGTTGCTGACGACGGCTGCGCCGGGCTCGGCGAAGGCCCAGGCCTGCTGCGCACCACCGCCGCCGCCCTGTAACTGTGTCGCGCCGACCCCGCCGACACCCCCTTGCTGTACAGCGCCTCCGCCAACACCGCCTGCAGTCTGCTGCGACACGAACAACAAGACGAATGTTCATGTGAACGTTTCCAATGTGAATGTTGCCGTAGCCAATGCGCGCTCAAGCACCGTTTATGGCGGCAACAGCCTGCTCAATACCGGCGTCGGTGACGGCGTCTTCTACGGCGGCGGCGGCGGCGGTGGCGGCGGCGGCGGCGGTTACTCGCCGCCCGTCGTCTCTGGTATCATCCAGGGCCTGAACGTTGACGCCGCCCAGTCGGGTGGTCGCCAGGCCTATCAGTCTTCACGCACGACAATCCGCAAGGTCGCCATCCAGGCATTCTGTATGGATGACCGGACCATCCCGCATGCGGCCTCCCAGGTTTCGCCAGATCGGGCCATTGATGAACGTTATGAAGGCGAGCTCTACCGCTGCATTGCGGGCACCTGGCTGCAGGCGACCGTCGCCAGCTATGAAGGCAAGGTCGATTTCTCGGGCGGCCAGACCCTGACCTGCAAGAAGGGCGACGCTCTCTATCACGCTCAGGGCGGTCGGGTGGAATGTCGTCCCCAGCGTCCGGCGCGTGATTGCAACGAGCGGTCCCTGCTTCGCCGGTTCGGCGCAGGCATCAAGATCCTGGCCATGGTCACGACCGAATCCTTCACCTCCTATCGCGAGAGCTCATCGCGGACTGAATCTTCGTCCTCGTCTTCGGCCTCGTTCGCCAGTGGCCTCAGCCTCGATGGCGGTGTTGGCGGAATTGTCTTCTGATCCATCGAACATCCGAGGATCAGAAAGGGCTCGTCACATGGCGAGCCCTTTTTCGTTTCAGGTTACTTTCGCTGGAGCCTGGCGTCCTCCGGAACAATGGTCAGGGTCCATGCCGACCCTTCGTTCAGGATATCCCTGGCGGCCTGCTGAACATCGGCCACCGAGACTTTTTCCGTCGCAGCGATCACGCCTCGCAGGATATCCAGCCGCCTAATGTCTGTCTGAGCCCCGCTGAGCTCGGAAACCCAGTAGCCGTTGGTTTCCCGCGCCTTTGCAAAGTCATCCAGCCGGGGGTTCTTGGCCCGGGCAAGTTCGTCCTCTGAGGGTGGAGACTGCGCCAGATCGGCGGCAATTTTCCTCATGGCGGCGAGACTTGACCCCAGTTTTGCAACAGGGACTTCGACCCTGGCCGCGAGGTAACCCCAATCTGGCCAGGTCAGACTGGTCTGCAGGGAGGTATTTGGGGCGTAGGTTGCACCCTGGGTTTCACGCAATTCAGCCCGGAGCCTGAGTTTCATAATCTCTGAGAGGATATCAGCGGCCCGATTTCCTCTGGAGTCCTTGAAGTAGGTCCGGACAGGCCAGGCCATGAGGGCGATGCTCTGGTCTTCCCGCCCCTTGTGAGTGAGCTGGACAGGCGGCGAAACGGGTACTGGAAAACGGATCGCTTCAGATGGACCAGCCGAAGGCCCGGACTTGCGATTCGGCAGGCTTCCGAATGTCCGTGAGACCAGGTCGACGGCTTTCTCGACCGTAATGTCGCCAACGATGACAACTTCCAGGGGCTCCTCGGCGAGGACCGGCGCCAGCATCGCCCTGAAGTCCGCAAAGTCAGCGCCTTCGATCTCGCCGATCTGGGGAAACTTCCAGCGAGGGTCCCCGCCATGCAACAGGCCGGCGAGATCGCGTGAGAGAACGCCCGAATCTGTCGCCTCGAACTGGTTGGTCATAGGTCTTGCGGCTGTCTTGAGCTGGCCGAAGGTTTCCGACCGCCAGCCCGGATTAGAGACGTAAGCCGCCAGAAGCTGGAGTTGAACTTCCAGGTCCGAGGGGGTCGTTTCGCCCGCCAAGGCGAAGGCGTCGTCGGAGATGCCGAATCTTGCTCCGAAAACACGACTTGCGAGGACCTTTTCCAGATCAGTGGCCGTTAATTTCCCCAGACCACCGCCCGTGAACGCCCCAGCCGCCCAGCCGAGGGAAGGCCTGTCGCTGGGAAGACCTGACCGGCCTTCACCCATGTTGATTCGTACGAGGATCTGGTCGTCCTGGAATTTGGTCGGCTTGACTGTGAGGCGAACCCCGTTCGCAAACCTCAAGAACGTGACATCAAGGTCTGACAGGTCACGGGTCTCGACGACATCTGTCGGGTTGCCGAAGGATGTATAGGGCCAGGTCTGTTCAGCGATCGCTTTGGGTGGCTCGACCTTTTCCTTTTCCGCCGCCTTGAAGGCCTCGATTATGGCGGATTCACCTCCTGCTATGGGCTTGGGTGAGCCGACATAGATCAGTGGGCCTTCCCCTTTGAACTGGCCGCGGAGGGTATCTGAAACAGTGTCGGCCTTCAGGCCCTTAACCTGCGCCTCAAACTCGGCAAGGTCCTGGGCTGGAGAGGTAATCACGCTGTCATCACCGATGGAGGCTACGAATGCGTCTGCCAGATCAGAAGGCAGTATCGTCGCAGCCCCCGCTGCATTGGCCTTCAACGCCGTACGGAGTTCAACAATCTCGCGATCCAGCTCGTCCTGCCTGACACCAAACTGGAGAATTCGGCGGCGCTCGAGTTCAGCGCGGGTCAGAGCCGCCTTCCACTGTCCGAAATCGGCATTCACGACGAGATTGGTAATGGTCGCAGCCTTGTACTCCGTCGTGGCAAAGGCTCCGGAACTGAGGAAGGGCGAGCCAGGGCTGCGCGCAATCGCCTGAAGACGTCTGTTCAGGACTGTGAACCCCAGCTGCTTGAGAAGCTCCTCCCGACGGGTTGCGATGGTATCAGGACGAAGATCCGGGGACCTGACCCAGGCGACGCCTATGGAGGTCGCCAGGCCTGGATCCACCATGAGCCTGGCCTCGAGCTTCCGCGACTTTACCTTGCCCAGGCCTGGTTCCTTCCCGGCAGGTCCAGGAGGCGCCCAGTTGCTGAACCGATCCCGGATCTTGGCTTCCATTGCGGCCGGATCGAAATCGCCCACAGCGATGAGCACGGTTCGCTCAGGCCGGTAGTATTTCCGGTAGTAGTCAACGATCTGCGAGACTGGCGCAGTCCTCAGAACATCGACTTTGCCGATTGGAAATCGCTCACCAGGCCTCTGATCCTTCAGTTGGAAGCGCAGGCGGCTGCCGAAGAGGCGGAAATAGGGGGTGTCCCGCGTGCGTTCTTCAGAAAGGACCACCCCGCGCTCGCTGTCCATTGCAGCCTGGTCAAGGGTCAGTTCCCCTGCGGCTTCCCTCAGGAGGGCCAGGGTTGTGTCTACGGTATCGTCATCAGTTCTGGGCAGATCGAGCTTGTAAACCGTCTGGTCGAAGTCTGTGGAAGCATTTGTATCTGCGCCAAACGCCAGACCATGACGTTCGAGGATCCTGACCATGTCCCCGTCGGGGTAGGCTTTGGAGCCCTTGAAGGCCATATGCTCAAGAAAGTGGGCCAGACCTTGCTGTGCGTCTGACTCCATAAGCGAGCCAGCTTCGATTCGGAGCCTGAGCGCCGCCTGACCCGGCCGGGCCGACTGGCGCCGGATCACATATCGCATGCCGTTGGGCAGGGACCCGAAACGCACCTCTGGATCGGGATTCAGGCCTGATTTCAGCTGTGGCCATGCTGGAGGCTTGGCACGATAGGCAGTTTCAGCAACAGCGGCGGGCGTCAGGCCTGAGGCGACGACCGAATCCGGCTGTGCGCCTGCTGGAGACGAAGACAGCGCGAACCAGAGTGCGGCGACCAGGGCGGAGGCCGCGGGGGAGGGGGATGGCATTCAGGATTCCGAGCAGTTCGTCTGGGAATCCCACCTTGCCGCGCCCCATGGGGCTGACGCAAGGCGCGAACCGGGCGATCATGTGTCCACAATCGTCCGGGTCGTGACCGGAGCCTAGTTCGCGCCCGGCTTGCGTACGTAGTAGGTGGCCGAGTTGCCGACGGCGTTGGATACGCCGGTCACCGACCTCGCAGAGCCTGTGATGGTGGCGGTGTTTGACGCCCCTACATCGGCGGCATTGGTCTGATTGTTGGTGATGGTCATTCGACCATTACACTCGGCGCAGGCATAGCCGAGGACGGCATTTCCAGAGGCGCTCGCGCTGCCATAGGCGTCATAGCCATCTCCGCCTGTAACGTTGGAGATAACGTCCACACCGCCGCCATCATTGATCTGGGTCGAATCCAGGATCACTTCGCCGCCCAGATCGCCGACAACAATATTGTTTCCTGTGCCGCGGGCATCGGCGGAAACCGATCCGAATGCAGCGGCTGAAGACTCTGCCTGGCTGCGGACATAGGTGTGATTGCCCTGGGTGATTGCCGCGTCCATCAGGAAGCCCTGATTCACAGCATCGACGGAGTTTCCGACGGCGCTGGTGATGGTCTTGCCTTCCTGGACCTGACCATAGGCCGTGAACTGGGCTGCCAGGGTCTGGGCAGAGTTGTTCTGCTGATTGGAAATCATCCGCGTGCCGGAAAAATTGGTTCCGACATAGGTGATGTCATTTGCCGAGGTCACAGCCTGGAACTGGGCCTGACCGGAAACATAACCGTAGACGCCGCCTCCATCGGATGTGACGTCTGCAGCATTGGTCTGATTGACCCTTACGCCTGCGGTGCCGTTGCTGACCGTGACCACATGGCTGTTGCCCTGGGATTGAATGTAATTGTCGACATCGCCGGTCTGGCCGGTGGGCGCCTCGATCTGGCTGCGGCCGAGGATCGTTCCCGGCCCGGTTTCCTGGGTCAGCACAGCGGTCATGACAGCGCCTGAAACGCCAGCCTCGCCCGCATTGCCTACGGCTGTCGTTGTCAGTGAGGTTACTGCGCCGGAATTTGCCGCAACATTGAGGCGTGTATCAGCTGTGACATTACCGATCGTGGTCTGGTTGCTGACCACATCGACATCCTGCTCTTCGGCGGTTGCCTGATAGGCGGTTCCTGAACCGTGGCTTTCAGCCACGGTCTGGTCTGTCACAGTCTGGACGTCCAGAACCTGTGTCGCGAAGACGTCGCCCAGCTGAACCTGGTTGTTGAGAACCGGGCTCGGCGCGGTCTGACTAGTAGCGACCCCGCACGGAGCGGTCCCGACGATCATTCCAGCGAGAAGGATCAGCCCGCGTTTTGGCATTGTTGGTGTCCAGGTTGTTGTAGGCGGGAACATATCCGCCGGTGACGCCCACAGAGCCGTCGCCAAGCGGGTCGGAGGAGAGGCAGGCCTGAGGCCCCGGCATGCCGTAGAGGTTGGCCGTCATTTCAACCACGGCGCGCTCGACCAGTGAGCGGACCGCCAGCTGCATCGGTTCTAGGGCCCCGGCGCCGGCGGAGATGTCGAAGACATTGCCGCCCATGAAGTCGAACAGGCCCGCTCCGACTTCACGGCCGACCACCTGCTTCTGGTAGGAAATGATATCGACGACTTCGAGGGTGCGGGTGTTGATCAGCCGCATGTCCAGCCCGATGTTCATGACCATTGAGCGGCCACGAATGGCGCCTTTGGCGTCAGTCGCATCGACGCCGCCGCCTGAAATGTCCATGCCGGTCGACCGGATATTGAAATTCAGCTCAGTAATGCCGCCGGCGACGTAAAAGTCGGAGCCCGGGACCTGACCGGCAAGGATCCGGCGATACTCCGCAGCCCTGTCGGGAGCAGGGTTGGGCGCGTCGGAGATGAGCTTGTTGTTGGCGTACTTCAGTTCGAGTTCGGACACCGAAGTGTCAAAGCGCTCGACCAGCGGCATGCCCGCCTTCGCGAAGGCCGACATGGCCATGAGCGATGCGCCCTGGGTGATCTTTCGTCCGGAACCATCGGCTTCGGCCTTTCCGGTGTAGTCGGCAATGCGGCCGATCGCGATTCTCGGCGCAACCAGGCGCGCATTTCGCGCATATCCGGCCATGCAGACCAGGGCAGCTGAGTAGGGAGTGGGATTTGCAGTCACCGGGGCTGATCCCATTGGCTTGGCGTAATTCCCGCCTGAGCCCAGTTTAGGCGTTGAACAGCCCGCGAGCCCCAGGGAAGCCGCAGCAAGGAGTGCGACCACGCGGCCTGCAGGTGCGATCCAGCGATCAGTCATTGCCAACGCCTCCATTGGTAACCGTAGCGCCGGCCGAGACCGCGCCAGTATTTGTCTGTTTTGAATTGACTATGACGGTGTTGTAGCTGCCCTGGGTCACCACAACGAGGCTGTTCCCGATGGCGCTTGCGCCGCCCGACCCGGCGCCGACACCGGCGAAGGCGTCTACAGCCCCAGAGGTCGAAGAGAATGACGACTGGTCTTCGCCGGTCAGGATCAGGCCGTCGACGATGACCCGGTTTCCGTTGGCGTCGCGGGTGGAAACGTCAACCGGGCGGTTTTCCGAACCCGAGACCCGTCCGTATCCTGCATTGAAGCTTGCTGCGTTTGTGGCCATGGACTGCGCAAGTGCGCCGCCGGCCGGGGCGACGACAGCGAATGCTACGCATATCCCCAACCGCTGCAGCTTGTCTGAAAGGACGACAGGCATAGGGTGAAATACTCCGGGCAGACCAAAACGTGTTAACCATGACAAGCAATGAGCGTGCCAACTTCGGTATCCGGTTCCTTATCGAGTCAGACACTGGCGATTTGGTTAATTA